>JAGOBN010000251.1 GCA_017999235.1 Anaerolineales bacterium
GAATTGACGATGACCAGGCTGCCGGTGTTGGACAGGCCACCGCCACCGTCTGACGCGGTATTGCCGCTGAAGGTGCTGGCGGAAATATAAACGGTGCTGGATACCGCGCCCACGCCATCGAGCGTAGCGAGGCCGCCGCCCCGGGGGGCAGTGTTGCTGTAGAAGGAACTGGCCGTAATGGTTAGGAACGCGCGGGAATCACTAAAGGGGGCGTTCTGGATCGCCCCGCCGCCGCTCGTGGCGCTGTTGCCAGTGAAGGTGCTGCCGCTCACCGTCGCCGTCGTTACCTGATTGGCGCCGAAGGCCTTGTTGGAGATGGCCCCGCCTTGGAAGCTGAGATTGTTCGTAAAGCTGCTGTTGGTGACCGTCAACACCCCCTGGCTGTCATTGTTGATGGCGCCGCCGTTGGCGGGCGCTGTGGTGGCCGTTTGATTGCCGTCAAAGATAACGTTCTCCACCTGCAAGACGCCGCCGGAATTGCTCACCCCGCCGCCGCCGCTGCCAGAGTAATTGCTGGCCACCGTGGCCGTGAGCAAGGTCAGGGCGCCGGCGTTGCTCAGGCCGCCGCCGCTGTCCGGGGAGTTGCCATGCCGCACCGTAATATTCTGCAATTCGGCCGCGGCGCCCGGGGCCACGCTCAACACGCGATAGGTGGCGGTGTTGGGCGCGGCATTCGCCTGCAGGATCGTCGTGGCCCGGTCTGCGCCCACGATGTAAACGGTGTTGGCGGTGACCGCCAGCTCCGCACCGTTGAGAGTGTAGGTGTAGCCGCCGGCGGGCAGGCTGAGGACGTACACGCCGGCGGGTGTGCCATTGATGGCAAACGTACAGCCGTTGCCGGCCGCGCCGCCGGCGTTGACCACCCCCAGCGCGTCGCGCAGCGTGCAGGCCGCCGCGCCAGAGGCGGTGTCGTCCGCGGTGCTGACGGTCAGGCTGTAATAGTTCGTGGCCGGCGGCGCGGCCTGCGCCCGGCCGGCCGGCGCCAGCCCCAGGCCGGCTAACACCACTGCCACCCCGCCGAGCGCGATACCGAGCACCAGTTGTTTTCGCATGGACATGCTGATCTTCCTCCCGCGGCCGGGTTATGGCCGTCCGCGGTCGAGTTTGGTGCGCAGCGCCTGGACGGCGGCCAATTGAGGGGCCGCCGACATGCGCATCAGGACGGGCTCACAAAGGTCGAGTTCGGCCGAGGCTTCCGCCGGCGCCGGCCGCGCCGCCGCCAGCCAGGCCAGCGCCAGCCGGCTGCACGCCGCCTGGTAAGCGTCGCCCAGCGCAGTCAGGGCCGCCAGGCTGCGCTGGAGATACGCTTCCGCCTGCGGCAGAGCAGCCTGCGCCAGATGGATCTCGCCCAGTACCCGTTGGGTGATGGCGGCCTCGGCCTGCATGTTGAGTTCGCAGGCCATTTCCAGTGACTGCTGCGCGGCCGCCTGCGCCGCCGGCCAATCGCCCTGCGCGATGGCCAGCTCGGCGCGATGCCGGTGTAGTTCCGGCAGAAAATCCCGGGCGGCGGCTTGCTCGAACAACCGCTGGCTCTGCGCGAGCTCATGCCGTGCTGCCTCCACTGCGCCGCGCCGGATCAGGACCGCGCCCAGGTTGTTGTGCAGGGCGCCCAGCGCGTAGGCGGAGCTGCCCAGGCTTTCCATACCGCGCAGGGCCGCGCGGTAGAAGCCTTCCGCTTCTTCCCACCGGCCCTGGTTTAGGGCGATCTCGCCCAGATTGTTTTCCACGAAGGCGCGGTTGTAGACGTCGCCGATCTGCTCAAAGACGGCGCGCGCACGGCGGTAGGCGGCGTCCGCCTCCGACCAGCCGCCCAGGTTGAAGGCGGCGTTGGCCCGTTGATTGTGGGCGGAGGCCTGGCCGGCCAGGTCGCCGGCCCGGGTGTACAGTTCCAGGGCCAGGCTGGCTTCGTTGGCGGAGGCGTGGTTTTCGCCGCGTTGCAGGGTGATGACGGCCAGCAGCATGTGGACGCGCGCCAGGATGGTCAGTTCGCCGAGCGCCTCGGCGATCACGCGGCCGGCCTGGGCCTGCTGTTCGGCCTCCGTCAACCGCGCCTGACGGCACAGGATCAAGCCGGCGATCAGGCGCAGTTGCGCCTCCTCATCCACGGCCGGCCGCGGCGCCCGCGTCAGGCCGCGCGCCAGCCAGACCTCGGCGGCGGCATAATCGCCGGCCAGCTCGTGGCCGCGCGCCAGCCAGTGACAGGCGCGCAATTCGGCTTCCACCGCGCCCCGCTGCTCGGCCAACTTCAGCGCGTCGGCCAGGTGGGCGCGCGCGGCCGCATACTCGCCGCGGATGGTCTGCGTGATCCCCAGCCCCAGGTGCAGGGCCAGCCGTTCGGACTCGGTGGCGTTGGCTGGCAGCTGGTCCGCGCAGTGACCGGCGCGGGTATAGGCGCTGAGCGCCTCGGCGGTGGCGGATAAGCGCTGGGCGCGTTGCGCGACCGCCAGCAGCGCCGGCAAGGCGCGCGGCCAGTCCTGGCCGGCGTAGGCATGCTGCGCGATCAGCGGCTCAATGGCCTCCGCCTCCCGGCTGCCAGGCGGGTAGCGCTGATCTAGATGCGCCACGATCCGGCGGTGATACTCCCGGCGGGTCCGCACGGGCAGGCTCTCGTAGCACACGGTCTGCATCAGGCCGTGGCGGAACGCGTAGCTCAGCTCCGGAGTCCGGCTGGTCTCGAGGATGAAGTCCCGCTGCTGCAGCCGGCCCAGATGGGCCGGCAGGGCCTCCCCCGGTTCGCGGTCTACGTGTTCGAGGACTTCAAAGCCAAAATCCCGCCCGACCACCGCTGCGACCTGCGCCGTGCGGCGCGGCGGTTCATCGAGCTGGTCCAGGCGCGTCATCAGCACTTGCTGCAAGGTGTCGGGGACGTGGAAGGCGTGCCAGTTGCCGGCCATCTGCCAGGTGCCGTCGGCGGCCCGGGCCAGGATTTGCCGGTCAATCAAGATGCGCAGCAATTCTTCAATATAGAGGGGGTTGCCCTCCGCATGCTGGAGCAGCCGGTCGCGCAGCGGCCCGGGCCAGTCCGTGAGGGGGATGAGGTGCTGGAGCAACTGCTCGGTGTCAGCCGGACTTAAGCGGTCCAGCGTGATCGTGCGGGTGCAGTGGGGGAATTCCCGGGCCGCCCGTTCGCGGATCCGCCAGCAGCCCTTATCACGCTCCGGGCGGTAGAGCAGCACCAGCAGCAGCGGCCCACGGTCCACCAGCGGCATCAGGAATTCCAACAAGGCCAGCGACGCCTGATCCATCCAATGCAGGTCATCCAGCTGCAGCGCCAATGGGTGTCCGGCGGTGCGGGAGCGGGCCGCTACGACCTCGCTCAGCGCGAGGAAGGTGCGCCGTTGCAAGGCCTCGGCGTCCAGATACCGGACCCGTTCCTGCCAGGCGGCTTCCAGCGGCAGACCCAGGAAGTGGGCCAGATACGGCAGATGGACCGGGCCGTCTGCCGCTGGCAGACACTCCGCCAGGGCGGCGCGCAGCTTGACCAAGCTGACTAGATCACCATCTTCCGGCTGTAAGCCCAGCAAGTGACGCACCGGCGCCTGGAAGGGGGTGTAGCTGACCGTTTCGGTGTACGAGAGACACTGGCCGGCCACCCAGCGCGCTTCCGGCAAGAGCGGCCGCAGCTCCGCGGCCAGACGGGTCTTGCCGGCGCCCGCTTCGCCCTCCAACAGTACCAGCTGGCCGCGGCCGGCCCGCACCTGTTCGGCGGCGGCGGCTAACGAGCTCTGTTCGGCGGCGCGGCCGATCAGGGGCGCATGGAGGCCCGCCAGCCCGCGCACCGGGTCCGGCACCGCCCGCGGGCCGTCCACGGTGAATAGCCGGAAAGGCTGGCTCTTGCCTTTGAGCGTGACTTCGCCGCGGGGCGTGAAGTGGAAGGCGCCGCGCGCCTGGCGCATCACGTGGCTGCTGACGGTCAGGCTGCCTTCCGCGGCGGCGGCCATGAGCCGGGCCGCCAGATTGACCTCGTCGCCCATGACCGTGTATTCATGCCGCCAGTCGTTGCCCAGGTAGCCGGCGAAGGCGTAACCATAGCTCAGGCCGAGCCGCTGGGTGAGGGCCGGCTGGCCAGGGGGGAGCGCCAGCCGAGGCAGTGCCGTTTGCATGGCCCAGGCGGCCCGCACCGCCCGCTCCGCGTCGTCTTCGTGCGCGGCCGGCGCGCCGAAGAAAGCCAGCAATTTGTCACCCTGTACGGCCAGGTCCAGTTTGTTGACGGTCCCGCCGAAGCGCTGAATGGCGCCCGCCATGGTCGTGAAGTAGCGGTTGAGCACCGCCCCAATTTCCGGTTCGCGGCCCGGCCCCAGCGTGTCGGCGATGATCCCCAGGCCGCGCACGTTGGCGAACAGCACACCGACCAGCCGATGCTCGCCTTCCAGACGGGGTCCGTGCGAGCTGTGGCTGAGGCGGGTCAGCAGGCCGGCCGGCAAGTAGGGCGTGAACGTATCCAGCCGGCGGGCCAGTTCCAGGAGGCCGGCCGGCGTGGGCGCCGCCAGCGGCGGCAACAGATCGGCCCCGGCCGGTGTGGGCGCCGGCGCTGACCAGGGCCCGGTCAGGCGTTCCAGCACTTGATGGCCGGCCGGGCCGGAGCTGAACTCGCCGGTGCCCTCCAGGGCGGCCGCGGTGACGTGGTCGAGCACCACCTGGCCGGCGCTGGCGGCGGCTTCCGCGGCGGCGGTGGCGTTAACGGCGGCGCCGATCAAGGCGGGCAGCATGCCCTGGGCGTCGCCTAATTCCGCCGCGAAGAAGCGGCCGGTGTGCAGGCCGACCTTCATGCGTAGGCTGAACTGGCCCTGAGAGGTGGGTGTAGCCGCAAAGGCCGGCATACCGGCCTGCATTTGCAAGGCGGCCTGCGCCGCGCGCGCCGCGCTGCCGGCGGGTGGCTCGCGGAACAGAGCCAACAAGGCGTCGCCCCCAAACTGGATCAACTGGCCGCCGTGCGCGCGCAGCACGTCCAACATGACGGCGAAATAGCGGCTGACAATGAGCGTCAGCTCTTCCGCGCCTTCGCGTCCCAGGCGGCTCAACTTCTCGGCCATGGGGGTGAAACCGCTGATATCGGCGAAGAGCAGGGTCCCGGTCATGAACTCGCCGCCGCCGGCGCCAGGCGTCGGCTGGCGCCGCACGAGGCGTTCGACCAAGTAGGGCGGCAGATGGTGGCTGGTGAGCGCCAAAAGTTGGCTGAGGCGGGCCTGACAGCGGTCCAATAGGCCGGCCGGCGGGGCCAGCCGGTCAAACTGCAGGGCATCGACCAGCGTCACTGGCAAATACCGACGCAAATGCTCGATGTCGGCCGGTGTCAGGCCGGTGGTGGCCGCGGCTAGGCTGGTGCCGCACTGGCCGCAATAGACCAGGCCCAGCGGGTTAGAGAAGCCGCACGTCCCGCAAGCGGCGCGTAAGGGTGCCGCACACTGGCCGCAGAACGCAAAGCCATCCGGGTTAGTGAAGCCGCAGCGTGGGCAAGACATTGGCCCAATGGTAGGGAAGGGTGGCAGGGGCCTCTAGTGTCGTTTGTCACCCGGGCTCCGGTCGGGCCGGCTCGGAAAACGCCGCGCTGGTCGTGGTCAATAACAGGGCCGGCTAGTGGTCTGGTAACTAATTCCTGCGACGAATTAACCCAGGCGTGTTGTTGAGCCAATGGCGAAAAGCTTGGCAGGACCACTGCCAATTGAAACGATGTGCGAAATACCGGTCGTACTCCACGGTGCTGGCAGAAATATGGTCAATCATCTGTTTACGACTACTCCAGCTGCCACGCTTCAAATAGCGTTCGCTGAAGCTCTCCAACACGGCTTCCGCTTGGTTCAACCACGACGCATTGACTGGCGTCAACAGCACCTGTACACGGGGTGCCAGTTCTTGAAAGAAAGCCGTCGTATCGCCACTGACGTGACTAGAGCCATTATCCATGACCAGATGGATTCGGCGCGCCCAGGGGGTCATGGATTTGAACGTGGTTGGTAATTCGAAATGGCCTGCGGGCCCACGGTGCTGGTGGCCAAGAGCAAAAGGTGGCGGTCGATCGTGGGCGTGTGGGGGGATTTTCCCGACGATATTTTGTTGTCTATCCGACCGCCAACGGCGGTGCGGGGCAGTTAAGAACTTCCACCTTCGGCCGACCAACAGTGTCGCGTCAAGCCGGCGGCCTGCGCCGGTGTTCGGGATCGGTAACGGAGCCGACCGCTGGGTGAGTCGATTTTTTTGGCGCAGGCTGTGGTGCGGCCTGACGAAGTGATAGATGGCGCGCCACCAGTCGAACTGCAGCGCCAGATCCTGAGTGGAGTGCGCCGCCGCGCAGCGTCCACGAACGTCGGGCGAGGCTGGCTACCGATCGTCGCACGGTTAGATTCAGGCGTTTGATAAATGCGGTCTGCCCGCCCTGGCTCGCGGGCAGACCGCATTTATCAAACGCCTGAATCTAACCG
>JAGOBN010000252.1 GCA_017999235.1 Anaerolineales bacterium
CACGGTAATCTCCCCGCCCATCAACTCCACCAGCTGGCGGCTGATCGCCAGCCCCAGGCCGGTCCCGCCGTACTTGCGGGTGGTCGAACTGTCGGCCTGCGTGAAGGGCCTAAACAGCCGCGCCATCTGCTCCGGCGTCATGCCGATGCCGGTGTCCTGCACCGTAAAGCACAGCCGGGCCTGCCCTGGCGGCCGGTCCACCAGCTTCACCCGGGCGCGGACCGCGCCGCGCTCGGTGAACTTTACGGCATTGCCGACGAGATTGATCAGCACCTGGCCCAGCCGCAGGGGATCCCCCAGCAAGAGCGGAGGGATTTCCGGCGCGGAGCCGATGGTCAGGGCCACCCCTTTTTCTTCGGCGCGCAACCCCACCATCGTCGTGATCTCTTCCAGCACCCGGTTGAGGTCGAAGCGGATCGTCTCCAGCTCCAGCCGGCCGGCCTCGATCTTGGAGAAATCCAGCAGGTCGTTGATCAGGCTGAGCAGGGTGCGGCCGGCCGTCTGGATCTTGCCCAGATAATCGCGCTGTGGGCCGGTCACCTCCGTCTTGAGCGCGAGCTGGCTTAAGCCCAGGATGGCATTCAGCGGGGTTCGGATCTCGTGGCTCATGCTAGCCAGGAACTCACCTTTGGCGCGGTTGGCGGCTTCCGCCGCCTGCTTGGCGGCCAGCAAATCGGCCTCCGCCCGCTTGTGTTCGGTGATATCCGCCAGCATGACGATCAAACAGCGCTCGCCCTGTAGTTCGATGGGCGTCATCGATACCTGGGCCGGGAAGATCTCGCCCGATCGGCGCCGCAGGCGGATTTCCAGGTTGTCGACCAGCCCGCGCGCCTGGATTTCACTCAGCAGGCGCTCGCGGTCAGTTTCATCAACCCAAATATTGAGGTCGAACGACGTCCGGCCCACCGCCTCCGCGCGGCGGTAGCCCAGCACCCGCTCAAAGGCGTCGTTGACATCGAGATACCGGCCATCCGCGGCGGCGCTGACGCCGATCACCACCGGGCTCAAGCGGAAGACCGCCGCCGTGCGCGCTTCGCTCTCGCGCAGGGCAACTTCGGCCTGCTTGCGGGCGGTGACATCCATGGCCGTTCCCATGAAACGCGCCGGCCGGCCGGCCGTGAAATACATTTGGCCGCTCAGTTCCAGCCAGCGTTCGATCCCGGTTTGGAGGCCAATCACGCGATACTGGATCCAGCGCTTCTCGCCGTCGGCCGGGTCCGTCAGCCGCGCCACGTCGGCCCGGACCAAAGCCCGGTCGTCCGGGTGGATCGCTTGCAGGAACAGTTCCGCGCTGATCGGTGTGCCGGGGGGCAGGCCCCAGAAAGCGTACATCCGCTCATCCCAGATCAGCCGATTGGCGGCGACATCCCATTCGTGGATGGCGATCTGGGCCGAATCGAGCGCCAGCTGCAGGCGCAAATTGCTCTCGCGCAGGGCTAATTCCGCCAGCTTGCGCTCAGTGATGTCCTGATGGATGACAATCAACCCGCGCTGGGGCGCGCTTTGCCGCAGCGCCGTCAACGTAAACCAGCGGGGCACACCCGGCGCATCACACGGATACTCATGGGAAAATTGAGGCTCGGCGCCGGCCTGCAGGGCGCGCAAGCCGTGTACAATGACGGCGGCGGTCTCATCGCCCGCGCCCGCTGCCGCTTCACACACGGCCAGGTAGTTCACGCCTAAATAACCGCCCGGATCGCGGCTGCCATTCGCGGCCGCGAACTGTTTCCAGGCGTCGTTGACGTTGATAATGTCCCCGCGCTCGTCCAGGACGGCGATGTGCGCGGTGAGCGAGTTGAGCACACCTTTGACAAACACCTCGCTGTCGCGCACGGCCTGCTCGGCCTGCTTGCGCTCGGTGATGTCGCTCACGCTCCCGATCAGGGCGGTGGGCCGGCCCTCGGGCGCACGCATGACCGTGAATTGATCGTGCAGCCAGCGATACTCTCCGGTTTTGTGCCTGAAGCGATAATCCACCCCGTAATCACCGTCCACCGCCCGCGCGGGGCGCAGGGCCGCGGCCATGACCTGTTCGACCGCGGCCCGATCGTCGGGGTGGATGAGGGCCACCACACCATCGAGCGGCAGGGCGGCCAACTCGCCCGGGGTGTAACCGGAAATGCGCGCGAACGTGGGGCTCAAATAATCGTAGGCATTGGTTTGCAGATTGCGTTTGTAGGGCGCATCCAGCGAGTTCTCCAGCACCTCGCGCAGCCGCGCTTCGCTGTCGCGCAGCGCCGCCGCGACCCGCTGGCCTTCAACCATTTCAACTTCCAGGTCGGCATTCGTCCGGCTGAGCGCGGCGGTGCGTTCCTGGACTTGCTGCTCCAGGCCGGCGTTCAGGCGGCCGAGTGCCCGGCGGGCGGCGCTCAAGCGGCGCAGGGCCAGCACCAGGCCAATGACCAGCCCCAGCAGGCTGACCACCAAGGCCGCGATGGCGGCAAGCTGGAGCGGGTACAGTTCCCAGAGGGCATACTGGCGGTTCTTGATTTGGCTGTCCGGCGGCAGGGCGGCCAAGGGAATATCAAAGCGCTGCAAGGCCAGATGGTCAAACACAAACTGGCCGCTCTGATCCTGCCGGCCGGGGATGACGGCGGCGGCCTCGCCGCGCAGGATCCGCAGGCCGATCTGCGCCGCCTGCCGGGTTTGGTGCTCGACGCTGTACATATTGCCGCCGATGGTGCCCGTGCCGATCAGCTGATCAAAGCCGCTGAGGACGGGGACGGGCGACACCGCCGCCAACTCGCGCAGCACCGCCATCGGGCCATACTTATCGCCGGCCGCGTCTTCAAATACGGGGTGGTACAGCACCACCGCGCTCGGCGGCAGCGCGGCGACCCGGCGTTTGATCTCGGCCAGAGGAAAATCAGACAAGTCGGTGATGCGCACCGTCTGGCTCACAGCCTGCACGAAGGCTTCCACGGGGCGGATATTGCCGGGGATGAGATCGAGGGCGCCGACCCCATGAACCAGGGCGACTTCATTCACCGCCGGGCGCGCCCGCCGGATCCATTCGATCGAGGGGATGTAATCCAATACCCCGCCGACCCCGGTCACGTCCGACGGCAGTGACCCGGCGGCGAAGGCCCCTAATTGCGTGTCGAAGTAGACCACCGGCGCGTTTGGCGCAATCCGGTTGCGCTGCTGCAACCAGGCGCGCACCGTCGTCGCGGTTTCGACAAGGACCAGGTCAATCGGCTGGGCGTGATATTTGGCCGCATACAAGTCAAAGAGCTGCTGCTGATAGGCGCTGTCCGCAAAACGGCTGCTGTCCAGGAACTCGTAATACACCGTCAGTTCCAGGTCGGCGCCGCCGCTCAATTCGGCCTGCAGGGTTTGCAGCACCAGCTGGCTAACAGGCAAGTCTGGTTGAAACGGGAGCAGCACCAACACCGTTTTTTTGACGGACGCGGCGTCCGCCGGCGGCGCGCCGGCCAGCAGCCCGGCGCCGAGCAGGCCGGCCAGCAGCATGAAACGGATCAGGCTTTTCAAGAGATAGCCGCTCGCTTTGATGCCCATCCCGCAGGCTCCACCAGACCGCGCCCGGGCCTTCACAGCTCAGCCCGGCAGGCGCACCTGATCGACCGCCCGGCTGAGAGTCTCAATGGACTCCAGGCCCATCATCAACATCACATAGCCGCCCACCGTGCCGCCGGTCAGGCGAAACTCGGTGGAAATGACCATGATGTATTTCAAGGTGTTGTGCTCAATCGTCAGTGAACGGAAAATATCGCGCACGGCGCTGGAATGCAGGACCGGCACGGTAAATGAAATGTGCACTTTAAGCAGGTTGCCGAATGATCCTAAATACGCATTCAGCACAATGTTGCCCAGCTCGATCAGCGCTTCCTGATCGGAAAGCGACAGGGGGCGCAATTCGCCCGGCCCGCCCGAGATGAGATCCACCAGCACCGAGGCGCTGGCGTTGTCCAGCAGGAGCAGGGCATTTCCGGACAGCGCCCCCTGGAAGATCTGGTGGACCGTGGTCGCCTCGCCCAAGATGGTGATCGGCAGGCGGGCCAGGAACTCATCCAGGGTGTAAAACTCCACGCGCGGGGCGGCCAACACAATCCGCTGACCGACCAGGCTGGAGAGCGCCGCCGCCGCCCGGCTAAAGCCGATATTGACGACCTCGGTAACCGCATCCAACTGGCTGACGTTGAGCGCCATAGCCCCTCCCTACGCCTGCGCCAACCGCGCGTCGGTGGCCGGCGCGGCCGGGGCGGTGGGCGCGAGCAGTTGGTTGACCACCGCCAGAATCTCGGCCGGCTGATACGGCTTCCCCAGAAAGGCGTGCGCGCCCAGCCCGAGCAGCTCCTGGCGGGTAAATTCCTGCACATCGGCGGTGACAATCATGAACCGGGCGGCCGGCAGGAGCGGCTGCAGCTTTTGGAGCAGTTCCTGGCCGGTAACTTCCGGCATCAACAAATCCAGGGTCACCAACTGCGGTTTAACGGCCGGCGCTAATCCCAGCGCTTTGACGGCGCTGTCCGCCTCCGTAACCGTGTGGCCGGCGCCCTCCAGGATGGCGCGCATGCGGGAACGGGCGAAACTCGAGTCGTCGACAACTAGTATTTTGGCCATCCGAGAACCTCCGAAGATTGCGGGATTAGGTGCGGCGGAAATTGATCACGCGGATTCAGGAAAAGAGGCCGGACTGGCCAACCGAGGAGCCCCGCCGGCGCAGTTGAGGCCGTCCAAGAGGCTCCTGGTACAGATTAAGGCTGGGATTTATGAAGACGATACAGACGCACCCGCCGTTCATTCAAATGGGTCAACCAAACGCGACTATCCCGATCGAGCTTTGCACACCGCTCCTGACACGGGATATTAGACGATAAAATTCCACGGGATACCATAAGCGCCCAGTAAATTGGGGCTGATCATTACCGCCCGGCCACGGGGCGCAGTTCAGGCCGTCCACATGACAAACGGTGGTTTAACCAAAAACTCGGCCTATCGCCCCCTGGGCGATAGGCCGAGCTGTGAGTCAAAACAGCCTATGGCTTCCAGTTTCTGAACAGATTCCGGTCGAACTCCAAACGACCCGGGATCGAAAGCGGGTCCGGGATGATCCGGGGTGTTCCGAATGTTTCAAAGCGAGAGCCGGCCCACCTCCACGGTCCCGCCCACTTGATCAGGCTGTGAGCTAGCTCAGCAGATCCGTCGGAATGTTGCCGCCGTTCTCGGCGATCTTGGTCAAGACGGTTTTGTGCAGCCAGGTATTCATCTCGGCCGAATCGTCCATCAAGTTCGCCGGACACTCAAGTTCCTCGGCCAGTTCTTTGCGGGCTTTGAGGCTGCTGTCCATCCCCAGGAGCTTGAGCAGATCCACAATCGAGACTTTCCAATTGAGTTGTTGCGGATTCTTGGCCGCCAGCGTCTCCAACTGGGCCACCACATCCACAACCGGGATCGCCTCCGGGGCTTCCGGGACGACCGCGCTGGGCGGCGGGGCCATGGTTTCAGCCGCTCGGGCCGCCCGCTCAGCCAAGGACGCCTCGGCCGGCTCAGCCCCCAGGGCCGTTTGTTTGGCGGCCGGGACCACAGCTGGCTTAGCGGCTGGGGCCGCAGCTGGCGCCGCCGGTTTCGCGGCCGGGACTGCGGCCGGTTTTGCGGCCGGGGCCGCGGCCGGCTTAGCGGCCACTGGCGCCGCCGGCTTCGGGGCTGGAGCCGCGGCGGTGGGGGAGGGCTTGGCAACCGGAGCCGCCGGCGGAACAGCGGCCGGTTTGGGCGGCGCCGCCGGCTTGGCCGCCGGGGCAGGCTTCTGGAAACCGAGTTTCTCGAGAATTGTGGCAAAGATATTCATAGGACATCCTTCCTCTGGGGTGAAAAGCGGCCGCGTTCACACCGGATGCGGGCCGCGGTTTCGCCGCACGGGTTAGCGGGAAGCTTGCCGGCGGATATGTCACATCCGGTCGCTGATCTAGGCGCAGGCGTAATCCGTTTACAGTATAAGCGCGAATCTCTGAGGGAGAGATGAGCGTTTCGGAAATCAGGCGCCCGACCGCGCCGCGGGGCTTTGGTCCTGGTTCCCGGGTCTGTTCGGGGTAAACTGGCGAGGTTGCAGCCCAACCGAGGACACCCGTCTTTTTACCCGCGCCGGCCGAGCGGCAGCTGGCGGGGTCACCGGGCGGGATTCAAGTCAGCGCCGCTGCCGGACAAAATCCCATGAAAACAACGGATCGCAATGCCTGGATGGTGTTCCCCGCCCTAGTCGTGATCGGCCTCTTGGTGGCTTGGGCGGGCAGTCAGGGCGGGACTGTGATCGCTGGAGTTCCTCTCTTTGCTGTGTCAGTCGGGCTGGCCTTTCTAATTCAGTGGCTGGCCTTTGTCCCCGCCTATGTATTACAGACCGAAAAATTCTTCGATCTGACGGGCAGCCTCACCTATATTTCAGTAATCTCA
>JAGOBN010000253.1 GCA_017999235.1 Anaerolineales bacterium
GCAAGGGGTTGTCAATATCGGCCTGCAGCACCCAGTCACCGGGGTCGCGCGCGTCGGAGTCGCGCGCGTCGCCGTCATTGGCCGTGAACGAGTCGGTGACAAAATCATAGCCGGGCAAGATCCAGCCCGCCGGCAAATCCGGGTGGTCGGTGAGGACGCCGGTATCCAGCACTGCCACCACCACGCTGGTGGTATCCGTGATCAGGTCCCAGGCGGCCGGCGCGTTGATGCCGCCGGCCGAGGCGCTGCCGAGGCTGCCGGTGTATTCATGCAGGTTCCATTGCGAGCCAACGCCGGTCCCAGGATAGGCGGGGTCGTTGGGCGCAGCCAGTGGAGCGCGCACATAATCCGGCACGGCGTAGGCCACGCCGGGCTGGGCGGCCAGCACGGCGGCCAGACGCCGGGCTTCGGAGGCCGGCACCGCCGTCGGCAGGCGCAGCACCTGCGCGCCATTGAACATGGTGCGCGCGTAAACCAGGGCAACGCCGGCGGCCGCGCTCAGGGTTTGAGCGTTGACGGTGCCGGCCAGCGCGCCGGTTCGGATTTTTACAATCAGTTGGCGGACGGCCGCGTCACCGCCGGCCGGCCGGGCGCTGACCGTGGCCGGCAGGGCCGGCGCGGCCGTGGTCCGGGCGGCGGGGCCGGCCAGGGTGAACAACATTGCCACGCTGATGAGCAAGCGGATTGACAGGGATTTCATAGGTTGAATCCTACTCAGAGGGGCCGGTCCGCGCCAAGTGACAAATTACACCCTTTAAGGGTCCGCTTACAAAACAAAAACAGGGCCACGAGCAGTTGCGCCGCCCGTGACCCCGCCATAGCCCAGGTGTCGTGATTACTGCACGGGGACGTGCGTAAGTCTCAACGAACCGACGACGATGGTGACCAGCATGCCCGGTTTCAACACGCCGCGCGGGTTGGCAAAGAGCACAAACTGCACGGAGTTGGCCTCCGGGATCTGCTTCATCGACATGACTTCGGAATTCTCGATCGGCGTGCCGTCCTGCTCCACGATCAGCTTCGGCGCGGTAGCGTTGGAGTCGGCTTCGGCCATAGACATGGACATGAGCGCCATGGCTTTATCCGGATCCAGCACCTGATAGCGCAGATCCACCATGCCGCCGTCGGCGATGACCGCCACTTGCGTGAAGCGTACGCCGTACTTCAGCTCCATCTCCGGGCTGGCCGGCATCACCACCTGGCCGTCGGCGTCCAGCGTCACCGGGGCCGGCGCGGAAGAGCGAAAGACCATCCAGCCGGCAATGGCGACGAGGACAAGTGCCGGCAGGGCCAGGCGCAGCAGCCAAGCGCGCAACGGAGTTGGGGAAAGCATGGGGTTGGACACGTTCACGAGATTATCCCACAGAGAGGCCCCCGCTCGGCTGTCGAGCGGGGGCCTCTGCTTACTGAGTGAGGATTAGCGGACGACCACGGGCAGGAACACCGAGTGCGGCGCCGCGGTGGACGTGAACTGTGCGTACACCAACGTGCCGGACAGACCTGCCGTGAGCCCGGAGCCCTGGGCACCCAGCCGGACTTCGTACACTTCCTGCTGCGCGGTGTTCTGACCGTTGAGCGTCTCAACCGTCTCGCCGTCCACCAGCAGGCTGAACTGAGTGCTGGCGCCGGCGTTCCACTTCAGGCCCAGGCGATGCGAGCCGGCCGTGATGTGGTGCCAGCCGGTGCACACCAGGGTGGAGTCCGCGGTGGTGAGACAGGCGCTGATTTCCGGTCCGCCGGCGCCGTTCTCATATCGGAGGGTGAACAACTCTTGCGAGTAGCTCCGGCCGGTGAAGATGTCGATGGCGTCCGTCAAACCAGGCGCGGCGGCCGGGTTGAACAGGAAGCTGACGCCGTACGACTGGGTATTGTAGGTGGAGTAATCGTACACGTAAGCCGGCGACGTGCCGTTCAGCGTCACCTGCAGTTGACCTTCCGAAGCAGCCGCTAACGCCGCCAGACCCTGGAGCTGGCCCAGGCTCAACTGGCCGGCACCAACCGTGCCCGCCCAGTCGCCAAGCGTGGTGAAGTCGCTGGCCAGGATGATCGGGGTGCTGCCCGCGTACTGCACCAGATGCGTGACCACCTGACCCCAATTGCCGGCCACATCCTGAGCGCGCAGGCTGAGGATGGACACACCATTGGGCAGGTTGCCGGTGGTGGTGAAGACCAGCGTGGCGGCGGTGCTGTTGGCCGGCTGGATATTCGTGATGGCGAAGCCGCGGCCCGCCCCAGGATCCGTGCCGCGGAACCACTCCGCCCGCGCCAAGTTGGAGCCGGAGAGCAGGCCCGTCACCACGGGATCAGCGACGGTGGCGGTGATGCGCACCCGGCGCGGGGCCCCCGGTGCCGGAGCATTGACACCCGTCACATTGCTGATGACTGGTCCCTGCTTGTCCACCACCAGTTCGGCGTTGGTCACTGGGCCCCAATTGCCGGCGGTGTCGCGGGCGCGGATCTGGAGGGTGTGCGCCCCCTCGGCCAACAGGGAAACGGTGGCGAGCGGAATATCGGCGTAGCCTTGCTCAGATGCGCTGGTGAAGACCGCGTCCGCCGGGATGAAGGGGATGGCCGCGCCCTGATTGTCGATCGTCAGTTCCGCCCAGGCGATATTGGACTGGACATTGTTGACCGGCTGATCGGTGAAGATGGCGCGGATCCGCACCGCAAAGCTGAAAGTATCGATTGGCAACGTGCCGTTGTTGGGCGACTTGGCCACGGTGACACTGCCCGCCTCAGGCCCCTGCTTGTCGATGTACAGGTTGACGATCTCGGACGCGCCGGTGTTCCCCAGGCTGTCCACGCCGTTGACGGTGATGGTGTAAGTGCCGTGCGCCAGGGTCTGGAGCGTCGCGCTCGGGATCACGGCGGAGAGGCCGGTCAGGCTGGTGCCGGGCAGATTGAGAGCGAACGGCGCCGAGAGTGCCGTGCCGTCCAAAGTATATTGTGCGGAAGCGACCGTGACGCCGCCGTTTAGGTCGACGTGGCCGGTAGCGGCCGTGCCGTACAGATTAAGGTCGCGGCTGCCGTCAGTGGGATTGGCGCGCGTGAAAGACAGATCCAGGCCGCCCCGATCCAAGTTGAGGCTGCTGATCTCCGGGCCGGCCGCGTACAGATCCAGGATCACGGAGTTGAACGCGCCCCAGCCGTTAGCGTCCGCGCCGCGGACATAGATCGGGTGGGTCTCGCCGGCCAGGGCCAGCGGGCCCAGGACCGCCGAGCTGATCACGGCCGTGCCGGTGTTGCCGGTCATGCTCAGGGTGCCGTTGAGGGGTCCGCCCACCTGATCCACAAAGTATTGCGTGTCGGTGACCGGGGCCGTAAACGTGACGGTGATCGTCACATCAAAAGCGCCGGTGGTGGGGTTGGGGGAGGCGGTCACCGCGCTGACCACCGGGCCGGCCGCCGCGGCAGTCCCGCCGGCGGTCGCCTTGATGGCCGTGACGGCGCCGCCCAGGCCGGCCGCGCTGGCGTTGCGCAGATAAGCCAGGCCGCTCTCGTAAACCGGGAACAGGGCATCGGTCAGGGCCTCGGCCGGGACGGACACCAGCGCGTCCGTGCTCTCGCCGGGATGAACGGCCTCCGCCACCGCGCGGCGCGGGAAGGTCAGCGCCGCGCCATCCGTGGCGAAGACATTCATATCCAGACCGAGCAGGCCGGCGGTGCGGTTCGTCAGGCCGGCGTTGACCAGCCGCAGGGCCAGCGTGTTGCCGGCCGCCACGTCGATCGTCGGCAGGTTCGGATACGCCTGGCCGTTGATCAGGAAGTACTCGGCCTTGAACTCGCGCAGGTCAAACGCGGCCGGGCTGGCGTGCAGGTCCACATCCAACTCGCTGAAGACCAGCACGGTTTCATCGGTGAAAGCGCTGGCCGCGTCGGCGGTCAGCTGGCTCAACCCAGCGCCGGCGCCGCCGTCGCTGGGCCGCACGATCAGCACGCCGTACAGGCCCATCGCCAGCTGCTTGGCGCCGCCCGGGATCAGGCCGGCCTCATACAAGTAGGTGCCGGGGGTGCTGGGCGTGAAGGTGTACGTCTTGTTCCCGCCGGGGGCCACGCCGGCCAGGTCCGGGACCAAGTCCGCGCCCACGATGTTCAGGGACGTGGTGACCGCCAGGGAGTTGTTGAGCGTGATGGCGACCGGCTGACCGGCTTCGGCCAGCAGGACCGGGCCGCCCGGAGCGGTCACGGCGCCACCGGTGGTGTAGCCGAAGACGGTGGCCGTGCCGCCGCCCGGCAGATTGAAGGTGCCGGAACCGGCGGTGATGGCGCAGTTCGGGGCACACGCGGTGCCGGTCACGGCGGCGGCGGCGGCCGGCCGGGCGAACATCAAGCCCGCCAGAGCAACCACGAGCAGCAGGCCGGCCCGAAGAGTGAAACGTTTGAGGTTATGCATTGCTGTTCCCTTCTTGTTGGGGGCCGGGGCCTCAATTGGCCGGGCAACCACCCGCCGGATCGATGCGCGTGAACGTGATCAGACCCACCATCAGCGTGTTCCAGCCGTTGATCTGCGCCAGGTTGTGGCTGTGGGCGATGTGGTAGTACTCGCCGCACTGGTTGAAGGACGTAATGCCGGCGATCGGCACGCTGTCCACCTGGCCCAGGTACGGGCTGCCAAACCACGCGCCGATCTGGACCGCGGCGTCGGCGGGCGATTCCACCGGGATGGGGTTGTAGGTCGGGTCAAAGGCTTCGGCGTCGCGCCAGTCAAAGGTCACGTCCCAGCTCTGGCCAGGCGAGACCGGCACCGTGAATTTCTCGTAAGACAGGTCCCCGGCCACCGCGTCCTTGAGCGCAAAGCCGTCGCGGCCGATGACGATGCCGCTGTTGCCGTGCGGGTGGAAGGGAACGTCCTCGGTGCCGAAGTTCAGGTAGCGCTGCAGGGCCGGATACGGGTAATACCCGTTGGTGGCGGCATTGTCGTCGAACGGGCGGATGTGCGCCAGCGCGCCGTACGGCTGGGCGGGCAGCCACGAGGCGCCGTTCGGAGCCATGGTGTCCGGGAAAGTGCGGCCGTTGAGCAGGTTATAGCGCGGCTTGTAGTTGGCCCAATTGAAGTTGGGGTTGACGGGGTCGCGCTGCACGGCGGTGTGCAGGTTCGGGTCAATCTCCGACAGCATCATCAGGTATTCGGTGTCGGCGTTGAAGGCGGTGGTGGTGTCGCTGTACGCGTACCGGTAGGTCAAGCTCACGCCGGGCGCGGACGCATCCACGCCGCCGGGCAGAGCCTGGGGCCGGACCACCAGCGCCCCGAACAAGCCCATGTTCACCTGGACCCGGGCGTTGGTGCCGCTCTGGTAGCCATAGGTGCCGGGCCGCCCAGCCGTGAAGCTGTAGGTGAGCGTGCCGCCGGCGGGGACCGGGGTGGTCAGCGTATTAGCGGCCAGGTTCGGCTGAACGGGCGCCCCGTTAGCCAGCACGTCGGTCTGGCCCGGGAACATCAGCGAGGTGGCCACCGGCAAGGTGTTCTTGACGATCACCGACACCTGATCGCCTTCGGTGACGCACAACACCGGCCCCGGATACTGGAAGGGCTCATTGCCGTCGGCGAAGCTCCACATATAGGCGGTGTTGCCGTCGGCCAGGCCGATGACGCCCGCGCGCGCGGTCAGGTTGAAGATCGGGTCGGCCCCGGCGCTGGGGGCGCAGACGATGCCGGAAGACGGCGGGGTGGGCGCGTCAGCGCGGGCCGGGGTGAGGGCGGCGGCCGGCGCGAAGGCGAAGGCGAAAGCCACCGCCAGCCACAGGCCCCGTTCCATCCATTTGAAGGTCACAGCTTTGGACATGAGGGTTCTCCTTGGGACGTGGCCTTTAGACCAGCTCGTTGGCCTGCGTCTGCGCGGCCAGGGACGGGTAGACCCGGATCTCAGTCATTTGGCCGCCGTAGGCGCCGTCCGCGCCGCCGTTGCTGAGATGCTGCAGGTTGCGGTTGTAGAGCAGGTATTTTTTGCACGGCCGGCTCTGCTCATCCAGGTCGTCATAGGCGGCCGGGGTCGGGGCCGTGAAGATCACATCCCAGGTCTCGCCGGAGCCCATGCCCAGGGAGTTGGTCTCAAAGCTCAGATCGGCGCCGGTGCGCGCGCCGTTCACCAGCCCGCGCAGGAGCGAGGCATCGCGGCCGACCGCGCGCAGCTTGATGCCCGGCACCGTGACCGTGATGGGCTGGAAGCCCAGGTTGATGAGGCGCAGGAGCACGCGTTCGCCGGCCTCGGCCTGGATCAAGGCCGAGTGCGGCTGATGCTGCATGGCCGTGCCCTGCATGGCCGGCGCATACGGGTTATGGTTGGGCAGCAGCGTGTCCGGGTAGGCCCGGCCGTTGATCAAGTAGAAGTCGGCCTTGTAGTCCGTCCAATCCACCAGTTGGATGTGGGCGTCGCACCAGTGCATGTAGGCCCAGACTTCGGT
>JAGOBN010000254.1 GCA_017999235.1 Anaerolineales bacterium
CACCGGCGTACGCGCCGTCCGCCGGCGTACCCGCCGCCCGCCGCCGTACTCGCCGCCCGCCGGCGTACTCGCCGCCCGCCGGCGTACTCGCCGCCCGCCGGCGTACTCGCCGCCCGCCGGCGTACTCGCCGCCCGCCGGCGTACTCGCCGCCCGCCGGCGTACTCGCCGGCGCCCTAACTCCCCAGGTTAATCTCTTGGCCAATCTCCACGCCCGGAAAACCGCCGGGCGGCAGGAGCGGCAGCCGGAACGCGCACAGCGCGCCGGCCGGGTCCACCAGGAAGCGCAGGCGTTCCAGCGCCGGCAGCAGGTGGGCGTTCCCCCACGGTTTCGGCCCCCAGACTTCTTGCTCTAAATAATCAAAGTTGCGCTGGACCACGTCCCATTCGGCGTCCACGGGCACGGCCACCTCGGCGTGCAGAGTATGGCCGCCGGGCGGCCCGCCGTCCAAATTCCAGCCGGGGCCGCTGAGCGCGCTGCGTAACGGCCAGCGCAGGGCCGGCGCCCCCAGCACGCTCACCCGCACCGCGTACGCCACGCGCAAGCCGCGCGCGTAATTCTCGTACCAGCCGGCCGCCTCCGCCGCCCGCTGATTCAGCGGCGGGCGCGTGGTTTCGGCCACCATGTGCAGGTCATAGACCAGATCGCTCAACACGCGTTCATCCGCCGGGGGGATATGCACCGGCCGCAGACTCACCGAGATCAGCGCCGGCTCGGTCAGGCGCGCCAGTGCGGCCCAGACCACATCCCAGCCGGACGGCTCCCAGCGAAACGGATACACGATCGGCAGGTATAAGGCGGGCTGGGTTTCGTCCGTCCACAAGAGGAATTCGGCCGGCCGGCGGATCTCCGCCCACTGCCGGCGTTCCACGGCCCGCGCGGCGATCTCGGCGCCGGACCAGGCCTGCTGGTCCGCCTCGGTCGCGGCCGGCGTCAGGTCATAGCCCACCGGCATGGCCGTGGAGGCCAATTCCCACAACTCGCCGGCGGAGGCCTCGGCTTCGGCGGCGGTGTGCGCGTCAAAGGCCTTGCCCACCAGAATGCAATCCACGCGCGGGGAGCCCGGCCGGTGCAGATACCGCAGGTCCACCGTCCATTGCCGGCCGTGGGCCAGCATGGCTTCGCCCGGATGCAGGGCGGTGATAAAGCGCAGCTGCCGGTCCAGCAGTTGCAGCTGGACTTTGAATTCGTCGTCGCGGTCCACCCAGACATGCTCGGTCAACCGCGCAAACGGCCAGTGGGCCACGCGCGCCGCGAACTGGGCGTGGAAGCCGGCGCCGCCGGCCGGCGTGCTGACGGTGTAGTGCGGGGCGGTCACACAGCCTCGCCCGCGTCCGCGTCTTTAGGGTGATCCCACACCGAGCCGGGCGGGACGGGCAGCCCGTCGTCGGGCAGCACGAACGGCGGCGGGACCGCGGTGCGCGGGTCGTTGGTCGCGTCCAGCGCGAAGTAACTGCGGATTTGGGTGGGGAACTGCGGCGCCGGCACGGGCTGGGCCAGCTTATCCAACAGCTCCAGGGCCTTGAGCAGCGGCTGCATATCCTTTTCCGTGTAGGTCCGGCCGGGATGCCGGCGCAGATCTTCCACAAAGGCCTTGGACAATTCCTCCACCGCCTCAATCGCATCCAGGCGGGCCTGCTGATTCTTCTCGCGCATCTGGGTGGCGATGGCCACCGAAGCCTGGCGCCGCAAGCCGGGCTGCTGCAGGGCAAACACGTCTTCCTCGCGCTGGGCCTCGCGCCGGCGCACCTCGCCGTCCTTGTCCACCGTGGCCGCCCGGCGCTGGAGATCCTTCCAGGCCGCGTCCGGCTCCAGGCGCGTCAGGCCGACCGTGATCTTCAGGCCGTGGGGAACAAACTCCTCCGACACCTCATGCGCCACGCCCTCTTCCACCAGCGCCGGCATGATGCGGACCACATCGTCGTGCTTCTGCACCCGCAGGCGCTTCATCAGCTTCTGCTTCAGGGCGTTGCGGACATCGTCCAGCGGCTCGCGCAGTTCCGTGGCCAGCGCCGGATCGGTGACGCGCACGCTCACCCACAGGTCCACCTCGAAATACAACAAGTCATCGGTGGGCACCGGCAGCTTCTCGATCGCGAACGACATCACATCCAGGCGGACAAATTGCGCGCTGACCGGCCAGTGGCCCTTGAGCGCGGATTGCAGGTGATAGCGGCCCGGATAGAGCGTCAGGCGCTGGTTGTTGCGCCCCAGCAGCACCACCGCCGCCACGTTCGGGGGGACAAACAGGTGCCGGCTGAACCGCCGGAAGTGGCCGTCGGCCATCAAGGCGTCGCCGGCGTAGAAATCCAGCACGCGCGTGTAGTGCAGCCAAAGCGGCCAGGTGGCCAGGCCGTTGTAGTCGAACTGCAGGCTCGATTCAGACTCGGTGGTCATGGTCATCTCCCTGCCGGCAGTTCCGGCGAGGCCGAAGATTGTAGCCCTAAGGCCAAAAAACACAAACCGGATCGGTCCGAGGTTAGCGCGCCCGCCGGGTAAAGGCGTTGATGATGAGCCAATCCGCCAGTTCAGGGAAGCGCCGGCCCAGCCAGGCGGCGGCGCCCAGCGGCCACGGCAGGCTCAGCTCCCGGCGCGGCCGGCGCGCCAGGCCCACCACGGCCTGCGCCACCTGCTCCGCGGTCGGCCGGAGCCAGTCTGGGGTGGTGACGCGCGCGGCGCCGGCCGGATCGGAGCGCGTCCGGAACTCGGTGCCGGCCACCCCGCCCGGCGCCACCACGGACACGCGCACGCCCCGCGGGGCGGCCTCGCGCCGGACGGCCTCCGCAAACCCACACAGGCCGGCCTTGGCTGCGCCGTAGACGCTGAGGGTGGGAACGCCCACCAGACCAGCCAGCGAGGCCATGTAGATCAGGTGGCCGTGCCGCCGCGCCAGCATCTCCGGCAAGACCAAGCGGGTGAGCTCCATCGCCGCCGTCAAGTTGACACACACCTGCTCGGCCACTTCCGCCGCGGTCTGCTCTTCCATCCAGGCCCGCCGGCCGAAGCCGGCATTGCTGAACAAAATGTCAACCCGTCCAAAGCGGGCGTGGGCGGCGGCGATCACGTGCGCCGGGGCCTGGGGGTCCGCCAGATCGGCCGGGATGGCCAGCGCCGCCGCGCCCAGTTCGGCGGTCAGCGCCGCCAGCCGGTCCGCGCGGCGGGCGGTCAGCGCCACCTGGGCGCCGGCCTGGCTGAAAGCGCGCGCGGTCGCCGCGCCGATGCCGGACGAGGCGCCCGTGATCAAGACCACCCGGCCGCGCATGGCGCGGGCTCAGGCGCGCGGGCGCGCGGGGGCGCGGCGGGACGCCGGCTTGACCAGCCGTTTCGCCAACTTCTTGGCCGCCGGCTTCTTGGCCGCCGGCTTCCGAGCCGCCGGCACCGGCAGCAGCGCCTCCACCAGCACCTGGTCGATATGCTCCACAAACACGAACTTGAGCTCTTTCTTGGCGGTGGCCGGCACATCCACTAAGTCTTTGTCGTTCTTCTTGGGCAGGATGACGGTCTTCAGGCCGGCGCGGTGCGCGGCCAGCACTTTCTCTTTGACGCCGCCGATCGGCAGCACCCGCCCGCGCAGGGTGATCTCGCCCGTCATGCCCACGCCCCGGCGCACCTTGCGCCCGGTGTAAGCCGAGATCAAGGCGGCGGCCAGGCTGATGCCGGCGCTGGGGCCGTCTTTGGGGATGCCGCCTTCGGGGACGTGAATGTGGGTATCCGTTTTTTCGAAGCGGCGGTATTCGATGCCCAGCGTCTTGGCCTTGGATTTCATGTAGGACATGGCGGCGTGGGCCGATTCCTGCATCACCTCGCCGATCTGGCCCGTGATCTGCAGACCGCCCTTGCCGTCCATCAGCGCCACCTCGATGGGCATGGTGTCACCGCCGGCCTCGGTCCAGGCCAGACCCATCGCCAGGCCGACCTCATCCTGCTTCTCGGCGTCCTGCGGCGTGTATTGGGGCGGCCCCAGGAACTTGTGCAGGCTGGCCGGCGTGATGCGTCCGCGGCCGGCTTTGCCTTCCGCCTGACGGCGCGCCACCTTGCGGCACACCTTGGCGATCTCGCGCTCCAGGTTGCGGACGCCGGCCTCGTAAGTGTACGACCGGATAATGGTGCGGATGGCCTGATCCGCGAAGCCCAAACCGGATTTGACCAGGCCGTTCTCATCCAGCTGGCGCGGCACCAGGAACTTGCGCGCGATGGCCAGCTTTTCTTCTTCGATGTAGCCTGGGAATTCGATGATCTCCAGCCGGTCTTGCAGGGCCGGCGGGATGGTGTTGAGCGTGTTGGCGGTGGTGACGAAGATCACGCCGGACAGGTTGTAATCCACGTCCAGATAGTGATCCATGAAGGCGTGGTTCTGCTCCGGGTCCAGCACCTCCAGCAGCGCGGCGGCCGGGTCGCCCCGGAAATCCTGGCCGAGCTTGTCGATCTCGTCCAGCATCATCACCGGGTTGGCGCTGGCGGCGCGGCGCATGGCCTGGATGATGCGGCCGGGCAGCGCGCCGATGTAGGTGCGGCGGTGGCCGCGGATTTCGGCCTCATCGCGCACCCCGCCCAGGCTCAGGCGCACGAACTTGCGGCCCAGCGCGTCGGCGATGGATTTGCCGAGCGAGGTCTTGCCGGTGCCGGGCGGGCCGACAAAACACAAGATCGGCGCGTGGCGCTGGCCGGCCGCGCCCGTCAGCTTGCGCACGGCGATGTATTCCAGCACGCGTTCTTTAGCCTTGGGCAGGCCGAAGTGCTGTTTCTCCAGCACGGTTTCGGCGTGCTTCAGGTCCAGGTTGTCGGCGGTCACCGCCGCCCACGGCAGGTCCACCATCCAATCCAGGTAGGTGCGGATGATCCCGACTTCAGGCGCCATGGGCGGCATCTGCGCCAGACGTTCCACCTCTTTAATCGCTTTGGCGCGCACTTCCTCCGGCATCTGGGCGGCGGCCACTTTCTCGCGCAGGTCGCTCAGCTCGACGCTCCAGGAATCGCCCTCGCCCAGTTCGCTCTGGATGGCCTTCATCTGCTCGCGCAGATACAGCTCGCGCTGGTTGCGGTCCACCTCGTTCTGCACCTGGGAGTGGATCTGGTCTTCCAGCTCCAGCACATCCAGCTCTTTGCCCAGCAGCACGCTCAGCCGCTGCAGGCGGGCGGCCGGCTCGGAGATCTCCAGCACGGATTGGCGCTCGGCCAGCGGCAGGTCGATGATCGAGGCGATGTGGTCGGCCAGCCAGCCCGGCTCCTCAATGTTCATGGCGAACACGTAGGCTTCTTCCGGGACGGCGCGGTTGAGGCGCACCACGCGCTCGAACAGCCCCAGCACCGCGCGCATCAAAGCCTCGGTAGCGCGCGGCTTCTCCGTCGGCTCGTAGATCGGGCGGGCGCGGACCACATAGAACGGCTCGGTCTGGACAAACTCCACCACCTGCGCCCGGCGCCGGCCCTGGGCCAGCACCGAGGTGGAGCCGTCCGGCATCCGCAGCGTGCGCCCGACGGCGATCTCGGTCCCGGTGAGGTACAGATCCTGCGGGGTCGGGTCTTCGATCTCCGGGTTGAGCTGGGAGACGGCCAGCACGGTCAGGTTGGCGGCGTTGGCCTCGCCGATGGCGGCCATCGAGCGCTCGCGGCCGACGAACAGCGGCGTGACCATGTGCGGAAACATCACCAGGTCGCGCAGGGGCAGGAGCGGCAGCTCGATCAGGCCTTCGCCGTCCAGCTCGGCGTCCGGCACGTCATACAGCTCGTCCGCCTGCCGGCCGAGTGAATCGGCAAAGCCGGAGCGCAGAAACCATTCGCGATAGGAAGGATCCAAAGAAGGATTCATAAGGGCTTTCTGGGTCCGCCAGGCGGCGGACGGGTCACTCCCGCCGGGCGGGCACGGCAGCCCGGCGCGCGGCCTGGGCGGTTTGCACTTCGGCCACAATAAAGAGACTGCCGCAGGCCACCACCACATCCTCCGGGCCGGCCGTCTCTAAAGCATACTCCAAAGCGGCGGCGACCGGCGCGCGCACTTCCACCGCCACGCCGCGCTCGGCGGCCAGGCGCGCCAACTGCTCCGGCTCGATGGCGCGGGGATGGACGGCCTGGGAGAGGATCAGGCGCGCGGCCTGGGGCAGCAGCTCATCCAGCATGCCGGGGATGTCTTTATCGGCCGAGGCGCCGAAGATCAGGATCACGCGCCGGCCGGGGAAATAATCGCGCAGAGCGGCCGCCAGCCGGCGGGCGGAATCCTGGTTGTGCGCGCCATCCACCACCACAAAGGGGCGGGACTGCAGAATCTCAAAGCGGCCCGGCCAGCGCACGGCGCGCAGACCGGCCTGCAGGGCATCGGCCGCGATGGGCCAGCCGCGCCCGCGCAGGGCCTGCAG
>JAGOBN010000255.1 GCA_017999235.1 Anaerolineales bacterium
TCCCGCACCACTTTCTTGCGCAGTTCCAGCGTGGCCTGCAGCATGCCGTCCGGCTCGCGCAGGAAGATCACTTCCGGGACGCCCGCGAGCGCGGCCGCCGCGCGCTGTTCGGCTTCGCGGATTTCCTGGGCGCGGGCGCGCGTCATGCCGGGCTGGGCAATCCCCACATCCCCGCTGGTCAGCAGCAGATAGGCGGCGCGGCAGCCGGCGCGCGTCCAGCGGGCGATGGTGCCGGCGCAGCCGAATTCGATATCGTCCGGATGAGCGAAGATCGCCAGACAGGATTCAGGCACATAGGGAAGCGTCATAGTCCACCGGTTTTTATTGGGGGCGGGGAGGCGGGCGGCGCCGGCTTAGGCCAGCGCGGTCTCGCCGCTGATCAGGATCAGCACGTCGATATCGCGTCGGTAGAACAGGCCCTCGCGGGTCTGGTCCTCCGGCGGCGCCTGGATGGTGACAAACCCGACGCCGCGGTGCGCGGCCCGGTTGAGCACCATCGGCTCGTCGGCGCGGCGCAGGGTCAACGTCCAGGTCTTGTCGCTGACCTGCGGCCAGTGTTTGCGCGCGGCCTGGAGCTGCGCGTCGGTGATGAGTTTGTACTTGCGCGGGGCGTCGGGCATCGGCATAAGAATATGACCCAAGTGAAGGCATGAATAGCAGATGGCGGATCAGGACCGCC
This sequence comes from Anaerolineales bacterium, assembly GCA_017999235.1. Next base: position 680 of record JAGOBN010000255.1, read on the forward strand.
GTTTAGGTAATGACCAAGTCCAAGCGCTATTTTACTGGATACTCACTGGTCATTCGCCGGCGGCCGGCGGCCCAGCCTCACTTGTTCCCCTGCAGCACGGCCACGGCCGCGGCCAGGGCCGGGTCGTTGGCTTCGGTGAAGAGATCCCAGCGCGTGGGGACGCGCACATCCGGGATGATGCCGGTCTCCTCCCAAACGCCGTTGGTCTCGCCGCGCGGCTGAAAGGTCTCACTGGCGATGTAGGCCAGCGAGCCGTCGTCAAAGTCATAGCCCCACAGGCGCTCGACATTGCCGTAGGTGGTCTGGCCCACAATCGTGGCCCGGCCGGCCACGCGCAGGACCCCGCTGGAGATCTCGCCGTAGGACGCGGTCCCGATATCCACCAGGATCACCAGCGGCACTGTCTGCGAGCCGCCGATATCCTCCGGCTGGATGTCCAGCGTCTCGGACGCCTCGCGGCTGACAAAGTCGCCCTGAACGCCGGCCGCGAAGAAGCCCATGATCGGGTCGGCGACGGTGTCATAGCCGCCGCCGTTCAGGCGGTTGTCCAGGATCAGGCCGTCCAGCGGCCCATCGGCGGTCAGCGCTTCCAGCGCCGCCCGCGTCTGGTTGTCGATGGTCTCATCGTCAAAGGACGGGAAATAGATGTAGCCAATCCGGGTGCCGGGCACCAGGCAGTAGTCAATGGGGATATTGCCGGTGACCTGGCCGCGCGTGATGGTTATATCCTTGGGCGCCTGGCCCGGCCGCTGGACGGTCACGGTGACGTCCGTGCCGGCCGGCCCCAGGGTGCGGCTGTCGCCGGTGGTCTCGTCGAAAATCGGGCCGCCGTCCACTTGCAGGATCAAGTCGTGGGAGCGCAGGCCGGCGTTGTCGGCCGGGCTGTCGGGGAAGACGCTGGTAATGACGGCGGCGCCGCCTTGCGACCCGACGTCGGGCAAGGCGCTCACCAGCGCGCCAATGCCGACGTAGTCATAGCGCTGGTCGGCCTCGGCCTGGGCGGCGGCGGGATCCAGAAACACGGAATGGTCGTCGCCCAGCTCGTTCAGCATGGCCTGCATCGTGGCGTAAAAATCAGCATCGGCCAGGCCGGCGCGCACATACGCTTCGTACTGCTGGCCAATGGCGTCCCAGTCCCGGCCGCGAAAATCCGGGTAGACGTAGACGTCTTTGACGGTCTGCCAGAGCTGGCGGAAGACGCGCAGCTGCAGCTGGGTGGTGGCGGCGTCCACCTGGCTGGGCGCGGGCGGCGCCTGGGTGGGATGCGGCTCGGGCGTCGGGGCGGTGACCACCTCGGCCGGCATCTCGGCCACCGGGTTGCCGGGCACATACGCGCAGGCGCGCACGCCGGCCGCGTTGACGCTGGGGGTGTCAAAGGCCGGCGCCTGAACGGTGACGCCCAGGGCCGGGGTGGGATCGGGCGTTTCGGTCGCGTTCGGGTCGAGCTGATCTGAAGCCGCCGGCGTGACGCTGGGCCGGGCCGCGAAGGTCGCGGGCGGCGGCGGGGCGGTGGGTGCGCCGGCCAGCGGGCCGAGGACGGTCTGACACGCCAGCGAGGCGCCGGCTAAGACGATGAGCAACGCGCTGATTCGATGACGCATAGGGGCTCGCATTCTACTGAAATTGATAAGCGGCCGGGCGCGGGCTAGGGCATCACCAGGCGCACGGCCGCGATATGGCCGGGCGTGGTGCCGCAGCACCCGCCGATCAGATTGGCGCCCAGCTTGAGCCAGTTGGCGGCCAGCCGCGCGTATTCCAGCGGTGTCACCTCGGCCGTGGTTTCCCAGCCCTTGACCGTGTCGGTGTGGCCGATGTTGGCGTAGAGGCCCAGGATCGGCGGGTGATGGGAGGTCTGCTTGGCCAGCGCGGCGCGCAGCTCGCGGAACGGCTCGAGGATGGTGGGGGTGGGCGTGCAGTTGATCAGCAGGCCGATACCGCCGAGCGGGGCGATGGCGCGCACGGCTTCGGTGACGGTCTCGCCCGAGAACAGCCGGCCGTCGGACGTGCACACAAAACTGGTGAGCACGGGCAGGCCGGTGGCGCGCGCCGCCCGCGTGGCGGCGGCGGCCTCGCGGATGGTGTTCATGGTCTCCACCAGGATCAGATCGGCGCCGGCCGCCGCGAGCCAGCCCGCCATCTCGGTGTGTTCGCGGTCGCACTCGGCCGGCGGCGGCACCAGGTGGGGCGAATAGCAGTCCTCCAGCGGGGACAGCGAGCCGGCCACAAAGCGCGGCCCGCCGGCCGTGAAGTTGGCCGCCGCCTGGCGCGCCAGCGCCACCGCCTGGTGGGTCAACGCCTCCGCGCGCTTGCCCAGGCCGGCGCGGGCCAGCGTGCGGCGGTGGGTGCGAAAGGTGTTGCTGGTGATGATCTCGGCGCCGGCGCGCAGATAGTCGGTGTGGATTTGGTAGAGCACCTCCGGCGCGGTCAGCAGGGCGCGGGCGCTCCACAGCGGCAGGGAGGTGTCCACGGCGCGCCGGTCCAGCTCGGAGCCGGTGGCGCCGTCCAGCAGCAGCGGCCGGGGCCGGGTCAGGCGTTCTAAAAATTGCATCCGGAAATTCTACCGCAAAGCGCCGGCGTTTCAGGGCCGGGAGCGGAAGATGACCACCGTGTCTCCGCCGCGCGCAAACTCAAACAGCCAGCGCGCGTCGCGCGGGCTCAGGTTGACGCAGCCGTGCGAGGACTGGGTGCCGAATCGGTCATGCCAGTAGGCGCCGTGCAAGGCCCGGTCGCCGTCGTAATACAAGATCCAGGGCACGTCCTCTAGAAAATAATAATCGCGCCGGTCGTCGAAGTACGCGCCCGTCATGCGGCCGGTGGTGAAGCGCGCCCAGATCTGAAACGTGCCGGGCCGGGTGGGAAAGGCGCGCGAGCCGCTGGAGATCAGCGTGGCGAACACCAATTGGCCGCCCCGGTAAACGCCCAGCGTCTGCTCGTACGTGTCTACGGCGATGACGTCGGGCGGGGCGCCGGCCGGCGGCGCGGGTTGGACGAGGGCCACGTTGCGCTGTTCCAGCCACTGGCCGGGCGCGATCTCGTACCAGTCCCACTCGCCCACGCGTTCCACGCCCAGCCGCTGGAAGGTCTGATAGCGCCCGGCATAGGGCGCGTCACCGGCTGGCGGGGCGCCGGGGCCGGCGCTGACCGGGACGGTGTTGATGACCCAGCCGAAGGGGCCGGGCGGGGATCCCGCGAAGAACAAGCCGCTAAAGCCGGAGGGCTGCGCGGCCTGCACGTCCTCGGCGCGCATGTACTCGCCGGGGTTCACCTGGTAGAAGTCGGCGCCGGCCGCGCGCACCTGGCCGAGCACGCTGACGAAGACGAAGCCCTTCTCAAACCGGCGCAGCGGCGGCAGGCCGGCCAGGGCCTCCAGCGGGTGCCGGTAGACCGGGGCGGTGTCCGTCAGGACGCGCCCGTAGGCGTGCGGCGTCAGGCCGCGGTATGGCAAAGTGGGGGTGATGACCAGCGCTGGCAGCGGGTACGGCAGGCCGGCGGCCACAGCGCGCTGCACATAGGCGCCCGGCCCGAGGTCGGGGCAGACGGCGCGGTAACTCAGCTGCGCGGCCGGCGCGCAGGGTGCGGGTGGTTCGGCGGACCACGGCGCGCCGGCTGCGGGCTGGGCGTGTGCGGGCGCGGCGGCCGCCAGCGCCGCCAACCACCCCAGGAGCAGCCACCACCCGCGCATCGGCGTTTAGGGCCGGCCCAGGTAATCCGCTAACACGCGGGTGTGCAGCGGAAACGCCAGGGTGCGCGGGGTGTTCAGCACAGCCAGTTCGCTGACCTCCGCGTTGGCCGTGAACACCGCGAGCGCGGCGGCGGCGCGCGGCTGGGCCAGGGCGAAGATCAAAATGTTGTTGGCGGGCGCGGGCGTACTGTGCACCGCGAAGAGCCGCAGTTCCTCCGGGTCCAGGCGGAGCCCGGTTTCCTCGGCGACCTCGCGGGCGCCGGCCGCCTGCCAGCTCTCGCCGGCGTTGACAAAGCCGCCGGGCAGGGCCAGCTTCCCCAGGCCCGGTTCAATGGCGCGGCGCACCGCCAGCAGGCCGGCATCAACCGGCACCAGCACCACCGTCACGGGGATAGGGTTGCGGTAGCTGATCTGCCCGCACTGCGCGCACTGGCGCGGCCAACCCGTGTTTTCGGGAAAGCGCGCGCCGCAGTAGGAGCAGTGGGCGGGCAGCTGCGCCGGCCTCACGGCCCCTCCGGCGCGCCCTCGGCGCTGGCGGCGGCGGGCCGGGACGGGTCATAGACCCACACATACGTGCCCAGGGCCGTCCACGCGTACAGCCAGCGCGCGTCCAGCGGCGCCAGGTTGACGCAGCCGTGCGAGCGCTTGAAGCCCAGCCGGTCGTGCCAGTACTCGCCGTGCAGGGCGCGGTCGCCGTCAAAGTACATCACGAACGGCACGGCTTCCAGGGCGTAGTAATCGGATCGGTCCGGCTCATACGCGCCGCGCATCCGGTCGTCTTTCAGACGCGCATACACCTGAAACAGCCCCGGCTCGGTGGCCCACTTGTCCAGGCCGGAGGAGACCAGCGTGGCATAAACGGGCTGAGCGCCTTCGTACGCCACCAAGTTTTGTTCGTACAAGTCCACCTGCACCCAGTTGCCGGTGACGCCGGCGGGCGGCGCGTGCAGATTGACCACGGAGAGCGCGCGCTGTTCCACCCACTGCTCCGGGCCGATGAGATACCAGTTCCAGGCGCCGACGCGCACCGTGCCCAGGATCTGGACCACCCGATAGCGCGCCAGCCGTTTGACCTGCGGGGAGGCCGGTACGCCGGGCGCGGGGCTGGGACGCGTGTTGGCCACCAGCCAGCCGAAGGGATAGGCCGGCCGGGCGGTGAGCCGCACGCCCTGGAAGCCGGTGGGTTCAACCGGCTCGACGTCGGCGGCGCGCACGTACTCGCCGCTGCGGATGCGGTAGAGCGCCAGATCGCCGGCGGCCACGGCCTCCACGAGCTGCACAAAGATAAAGCCCTGGCCCAGTGAGCGGCTGGCGGCGCCGGCCGCGGCGTCTTCAGGGGTGGCGAAGACCGGCGCTTCCGGGGTGATGACGCGCGCGTACGCGGCCTCCAGAATCTTGGCCGGCCGGGGGAGCTTCTCCAGCGGCAATTCAGGCGGCGCGGCCGGCGGGGCCGCGGCCGCGTACTGCGCGCGATAGGCGCCGGGGCCGAGATCCGGGCAGCCGGCCAGTTCCGCCGCCTGCGCGGCTGGCGCGCACAGCGGCGGCGTCAGATCGCCGGCCGGCGGCTGGGCCAGCATGAGCGCGAGGGCGGCGGTGAGCCAGACCATGGCGCGATTATAGATGTTTTAGAAACAAGTGCGGGGCGTTGAGAAAGGCGCGCGTCAGGCGGACGTGCTCCAGCGCCTCATAAGCCGCCGCGCGCGGCGGCTGTTCGTCGAAACTGAGCAGGGTGGCGCCGGGACACGCCATCAGAATCGGCGCGTGCGTGGCGATGATGAACTGCGCGTCCTGGGCCGCCAGCTCTTGCAGGAGCGCGATCAAGCCGATTTGCCGGAGCGGTGAGAGCGGCGCTTCCGGCTCGTCCAGCACGTACAGGCCGCCGGATCGGAAGCGGGACTTGAAGAACGCCAGGAAGCTCTCGCCATGGGAGCGCGCCTCCAGATCGCCGCCGTAGCGCTGTTCCAGCGCGCGCATTTCCCCGCGC
>JAGOBN010000256.1 GCA_017999235.1 Anaerolineales bacterium
GTATTAAAGTGCGCGAACTTTTCTTTGCCCGCAATGAGCGCCGTGCGGAGGCCGGCGGCGTGGGCCAGGCCAAAGAACGTGGTAGCCGTGATCACCCCGCGCGCCGGCGCGTAGTCATTCCAGGTGACGCCGTGGGTCTCCGGCAGCTGGCCCGTGAACATGGAGGTGTGGGCCGGCAGCGTGGCCGGCGGATAGATCGTCTGCGCTTGAAACGTGTAGCTCCCGCGCTGCGCCAGCGCCAGCAGATTGGGCATCGTCGCCGGGGTGATGGCGTCCGGCCGCAAGCCATCCACGGAGATCAGCACCACGCGCGGGCGCGCCGGCCGCGGGGTGGCTGACGGGCGGGCGGTGGCGGTTGTTGTGGCTGCAGCTGTGAGAGACGCGGTCGGCAGGATCACCACCGGCGAAGGCGAAGCCGGCGGCGGGACTGAGGGCCTGACGGTCGGGCGCGGCGTCGGCGCGGCGGCGGGGGAAGGGGAGGGCGTGGACGGCGCCGGCTGGCGGGCGCACGCGGCCCCCGCCAGCAGGCTGACCGCCAGCAGGGCGCGGACCCAACGGGAAGCCACTTAACTAACGCGGGCGGTGGCCGGCACGAGAAAATCACGCAGGGCGCGGGCGGCCGGGCTGAGGGAGCGGCCCCGCAGCCACACCAGCCCCAGATCGCGCCGCAGCGCCTGATCCGCAATGCGAATCGGATGGATGCTGGTGCTCTCGGTGAGGGCCAGCTCCGGCACCAGCGCCACGCCCAGGCCGGCGCCCACAAATTCCAGGGCGCTCTGCATGGCGCCGCCATCCAGGGCCACGCGCGGCTCAAAGCCGGCGCGCCGGCAGGCCTCCAACGTCACTTCCCGCAGTTTGTAACCTTCCGGAAACAAGATGAAGGGCTCGCTGGCCAGATCCGCCAGGCGCACGGTCTGGCGCTTGCCCAGGAACGGGTGGCGGGCGCTGACCGCGAGAATGTACGTCTCGGTGAGGAAGGGCACGCTCTCCACGCTGGGCGGCAGTACGTCCGAGGCCACGATGGCGAGATCCAGCTTGCCGTCGCCGATCTGGTTGAGCAGGGTCTCCGTGCCGGCCTCGCGCAGCGTCACCTCCAGGCCCGGCCAGGTCTGCTTGAACTGCATCAGGCGGGCCGGCAGGACGTGGGTGCTGACGGTGGGCGGCGCGCCCAGGCTGGCTTTGCCGCGCTTGAACTGCTCGCGTTCGCGGACTTCATTCTCGGCCGCCGCCACCAGCGCCAGGATTTGACGCGCATACGGCAGGAGCGCGCGGCCGGCCTCGGTGAGCGAGACGCGCTTCCCGATCCGGTCAAATAGATCCACGCCCAGTTCGGTTTCCAGCGCCCGGATCTGCTGGCTGACGGCCGGCTGCGCCACATGCAGCTCCACCGCGGCGCGGGAAAAATTCAGCGACTCGGCGACGGCGACGAAAGACACCAGATGGCGAAAATGCATGGCACTCCTCGCTTCCGGCGGGGATAAACCCGCCGCTCACTCAGCAAACCTTAAGCCGGTGTTAAGCCAACCCCCTGGCCGGCGCGGTATTGTGCGTCTGGGCTGGTATGCGCTGCCGGCGGCTGTTAGCCGCCCCCCGATCATAACACTTTCTTATCAACATCAAGCATATCATCTTGTTTTCTTTTTGGACAGAACTATATACACTGTATGTACAAAGTGGTGTTTTACGGGCTAAATTATCACTATAGTCGCAAGCAGGAGTGAGGTACCCATGGTAATTTCGTCAAACCCCCTGGTGAATGTGTTGGGCGGCCGCGCGCCTCTGCCCTTGCTCAACCATGACCAGGAAATCCAGTTTGCGCGCCGGATTGCGGCCGGCCGCGCCGCCGAAAAGAAGCTGACCAAGAAGGGTCTGCCGGCCGCCCAGCGGCGCGAACTGCAGCGGCAGCGCACCGAAGCCGAAGCGGCGCGCGAGGCGCTGGTGCTGCACAACATGCCGCTGGTGCTCAGCGTCGCCGGGCGTTTCCGCCATTCCGACCTCGACTACGACGATCTGATTCAAGAGGGCGTGCTGGGCCTGATCAAAGCCGCCGAGCGCTACGATCCCAAACGCGGGACGCGTTTTGGCACGCTGGCAGTGTGGTGGATCCGCCAGGCCATCGGCCGCGCCATTGCCAACACCGGGCGCACGGTGCGCCTGCCGGTGAACCGCGGCTGGAAGGTGGGCCAGCTCAAGCGGATCGCGATTCAACTAACGCAAGAAACGGGCGAAGAGCCGCAGCTGGAAGAGGTGGCGCGGCGCGCCGGCGTCACGGCGCCGGCGGCGGTCGAACTGCTGCGCGACGGCCAGCCGACCCTCTCGCTGGATGCGCCGCCGGAAGACCCGGATGACCGCACCATCCTGGACCGGGTTTCGGATGTGACCGCGCTCGACCCCGAGGAAGTGGTGGTCACCCAGGGCCTGCAGCAAGTTTTGGAAGAGGCGCTGGCGCGGCTGGATGAGCGCGAAGCCGAGATCCTGCGCCTGCGCTTTGGGCTGGGCGGCGGCGAGGCCAAACCGCTGCGCGCTATCGCGTCGGAGTGGGCGATGAGCCCGGAAGGCGTGCGCCAGATCAGCCAGCGCGCCATGACGCATCTGCGCGCCATGCCGAGCGTGCAGGATTTGAATGTGTATCTGGATGAGTGAGGCGGGACATTCCAGACCAGGTGCGTAAACGCGGGGATGACTCAAGCGCCCATTGCGGCCCGAGAAAAAATCGAGCATAGACAATACGGGTAGCGAACGGGCCGCCTCATGGTAGGGCGGCCTGTTTCGTTAATGGGCCGGCGGGCAGGAAGATCCGGGCCTCTCAGGTTAGAATCAGCACCAGAGCGGCGCATGATCGCGCCCATCCTTCCCCGCCGCCGGCCGCCGCATCTCTGACTGGCCTGCCAGCGCCCCTGATGGCGCGGGAATTGGAGGTGCCGTGCCTGGAGGAGACCGTTAAAGCTCTCCACGTCAAACGAGACTTATCTGACCGGCGAGCGGCCGCGGCTCGGGCACGCGCCCTGCGCCTTCTCTAAATCTTCCAGCCCGAAACATCCCGCTGCGGGGATAGCGGCGGCCGCGCTTCCGATTAGGCCGTGCCATGCTGCTATCTCAACCACGCCAGGAGTCTGGTCATGCCGCCGCTCGCCCACGCCCATGCGCTTTTTCAACGCTACCCGCTCACCGGCCAAGTTCAACTCTCGACCGGGCCGGCGCCGACGCCATACCACATCTATGCCGGATCCGGCGTCTTCGTCGGCGGCACCGCCGACCTCGAGGCCGTCCACGGCTTGCTGCAGACGGAACAAGTCTACCCACTCGTGACGACCGCCAGCCGGGCGTTGATGGGAGTGTGGGTGATGGATTTTACGGAAGCCAGCCTGGACCCGCACCACGAATTGCAGTTCTCGCTGTTCGTAACGCGCCAGCCGGCGCCAGCCCGGCCCGCGCACCGTCTGGCCGTGGTCCAGGCCTGGCTCACCCGGCCGGAGACGCGCATGTTGTGTCACGGCCTGTGGAACAATACGGCGCGCGTGACGGCCTACAACCGCGAGATACTGGGCCTCAACGCCCAGCTGGGCCGCAGCCAGATTACCCTGGCTGCCGGCGCGCTGACCTTTGGTTTTGAGGATCAGGCCACTGGTCGGCCGCTCCTGCACGGCCGGCTGCGCGCGGCCCAGAATCCTTCCGTCCGCGCCACGTGGGATTTCATGCGTCTGCTGGGCTTTGGTTCCAGCCGGCGCGTGGCTGCCCAACCGTGGGTCGAGATGAAGGTTATCAACCCGCTCGGTCTTCGGCCCCGGCACGAGGCCGCTTTGGCCGCCACCCACAGCGACCGCAGCGCCCTGCGGTACTTCGACCCGCGCACCGATCGACTCGCCATCGCCGCGGCGCCCTATCAGGGGCTGGATTTCCAGCCGCAATTTGTCCAGCACTTGAGCGGGATCAAGTTCGTGTATCTGAACCCGCAGCCGGAGTGAGCGGCCGGCCCAATGGGGTCGGCCCAAGCCGAGCGGGGCGCGGCCGGCGCGCCGGCCGCTGATACACCTCCAACTTTCCGCTAACAAACCTCTGATGCGCCCGGCTTAAGATGAACTCAGTCCGGGAGGCCGCCGGCAACCGCGGCCTCCCGGTGCCAGATTGAGTTACGACCACTCAGCCAAACTGAGTGGGGAGGCACACATGGGCAAAATCATTGGGATCGACTTAGGCACGACCAACAGCGTGGTCGCCGTCATGGAAGGCGGCGATCCGGCCGTCATCCCCACCGCCGAGGGCGCGCGGCTGTGTCCGTCGGTGGTGGCGTTCACCAAGGCCGGCGAGCGGCTGGTGGGCCAGACCGCCAAGCGCCAGTCCGTCATCAACTCCGAGAACACCGTCTACTCCATCAAACGCTTCATGGGCCGGCGCTTTGACGAGGTGGCCGGCGAGCGCAAGATGGTGCCGTACACGGTGCTGGAAGGGCCGCGCGGCGACGCGCAAGTCAAGCTGCCGGCCAACGGCAAGACCTACACCCCTCAGGAAGTCAGCGCGATGGTGCTGGCCAAGCTGAAGGCCGACGCCGAGGCCTACCTGGGCGAGCCGGTGACCCAAGCCGTCATCACTGTGCCGGCCTACTTCAACGATGCCCAGCGCCAGGCCACCAAGGACGCCGGCAAGATCGCGGGCCTGGAAGTCCTGCGCATCATCAACGAGCCGACGGCGGCGGCGCTGGCCTACGGCCTCGACAAGAAGAAAAACGAGACCATCCTGGTCTTTGACCTGGGCGGCGGCACCTTTGACGTCTCGCTGCTGGAAGTGGGCGACGGCGTGGTGGAGGTCAAGGCCACCAACGGCGATACCCACCTGGGCGGCGATGACTGGGATCAGCGCCTGGTGGCCTGGGCCGCGGACGAGTTCAAGCGCCTGGAAGGCATTGACCTGCGCCAGGACCGCCAGGCTTTGCAGCGCCTGCGCGAGGCGGCCGAAAAAGCCAAGATCGAGCTCTCCACGCTCATGGAGACGGAGCTCAGCCTGCCGTTCATCACCGCCGACGCCAACGGCCCCAAGCACTTGAGCCTGCGCCTGACGCGCGCCAAGTTTGAGCAGCTCACGGCCGACCTGCTGGCGCGCTGCCGCGGCCCGTTTGAGGCCGTGCTGCGCGACGGCGGCCTGAGCGCCGGCCAGATCGACGAAGTGGTGCTGGTGGGCGGCTCCACGCGCATGCCGATGGTGCAGGCGCTGGTGCGCCAGCTGATCAACAAAGAGCCGAACAAGAGCGTCAACCCGGATGAGGTGGTGGCCATCGGCGCCGCCATTCAGGGCGGCGTGCTGGGCGGCGAGGTCAAGGATGTGCTGCTGCTCGACGTCACCCCGCTCACCCTGGGCCTGGAGACACTGGGCGGCGTGATGACGCCCCTGATCGAGCGCAACACCACCATCCCGGTCCGCAAGAGCCAGGTCTTTTCCACGGCCGAGGACAGCCAGACGGCCGTGGACGTGCATGTGCTGCAGGGCGAGCGGCCGATGGCGGCGGACAACATGCCGCTGGGCCACTTCCGGCTGGAAGGCCTGCCGGCCGCGCCGCGCGGCCTGCCGCAGATCGAAGTCACCTTTGACATCGACGCCAACGGCATTCTGAACGTCAGCGCCAAGGACAAGGCTACCAGCCGCGAACAGAAGATCACCATCACGGCCTCCACTAATCTCAACAAGCAGGATGTGGAGCGGATGGTGAGCGAGGCCAAGCGCCACGAAGCGCAGGACCGCCAGCGCAAGGAATTGGTGGAAGCCCGGAATCAAGGCGACAGCCTGGCGTACGCGGCCGAGAAGGCCCTGCGCGATCTGGGCGAGAAGGTGCCGGCCGGCGACCGGCAGAAGATTGAGAAATCGGTGGCGGAGCTGCGCGAGGCCCTCCAGGGCGAGGATGCAGCGCGCATCAAACAACTGAGCGAGGCCGTGCAGCAGGCCAGCTATGCGCTGAGCCAGCAGGCCTACGCCAGCGGCCAGGCCGCGCAATACGGCGGCACGTCCCAGCCGGATACTGAGAAGCGGGATGAAGGCGACGTGGTGGAAGGCGACTTCCGGACCGCGTAAGGTCTAGCGAAAAACAAAGACGGAGGCTGGCTCAGCCTCCGTCTTTTGTTTAAGCGGGCTTGGACACGGAGACACAGCGTGGGTTGGGATTCTTCTCCGTGGCTCTGTGTCTCGGTGGCGAAAAACTTACAGCTGCTCGAAGCGCGCCTGGAAGAAGCGCAGGTACTTGGGCTCGTACACCATTCGCAGGCCGCGCGCCTGCTCGCGCTGGTCAAAGGCGGCCTTGACCGACTCGGCCACCACGTCCATGTGCGCCTGGGTGTAAAC
>JAGOBN010000257.1 GCA_017999235.1 Anaerolineales bacterium
GCCGATTGGCGAGCTGGCGCGCGTCCTGGGCGGCGGCATCGTGCCAGGCTCGCTGGTGCTGGTGGGCGGGACCCCGGCATCGGCAAGAGCACCCTGCTCCTCCAAATGACGCTGCTGATGACCGAGATCGCCGGCCCGGTGCTGTATGTGTCCGGCGAAGAGTCCGAGCGCCAGATCAAAATGCGCGCCGACCGCCTGGCGCGCGAGCTGCCCCAAACCGCCGGCCAAACCGCCAATGCCCTGCTGCGCGGCGCTGAGTCGGAGCAGCTGTACCTGGTCACCGAAACCAACCTCGATACCATCCTCGAGCACATCCAAAACGTGAAGCCGCGGCTGGTGATCATCGACTCGATCCAGACCGTATATCTGAGCGGCCTGAACTCCACGGCCGGCTCGGTCAGCCAGGTGCGCGAGTGCGCGGCCCGTCTGCAGGAAGTGGCCAAGACCTCGGGCATCGCCGTCTTCCTGATCGGGCATGTGACCAAAGAAGGCACCATCGCCGGCCCGCGCGTGCTCGAGCACATTGTGGATACGGTGCTGCAATTGGAGGGCGACCGCTACCAGGCCTACCGGCTCCTGCGCGCGGCCAAGAACCGGTTTGGCGCCACCTCGGAGGTGGGCGTCTTTGAGATGACCGGGGCCGGCATGACCGAGGTGACCAACCCGTCCGAGATGTTCCTGGCCGAACGGATGGTCAACGTGCCGGGTTCGGCCATCGCCGTCACGCTGGAAGGCACGCGCCCGATCCTGGTGGAAGTCCAGGGCCTGACCAGCCCCACCAGCTTTGCCAACCCGCGGCGCACCCCCAATGGCGCCGATCTGAACCGGCTGATGATGATTACGGCCGTCCTGACGCGGCGGGTCGGCCTGCGGCTGGCTGAGCAGGATCTGTTTGTCAACGTGGTGGGCGGCCTGCGCGTGGACGAGCCGGCCGCCGACCTGGCCATCGCCGCCGCCCTGGCCTCCTCGGTGCAGGACCGGCCGGTGCTGGCGGACTGCGCCCTGATCGGCGAGATTGGGCTTTCCGGCGAACTGCGGGCGGTCAGCCAGCTGGCGCTCCGCCTGCGCGAGGCGCGGCAGCTGGGCTTCCGGCGGGTCGTCATCCCGCGCAGCCTGCGCCGGCAGACGGACAGCTGGCCGGACGGATTGGAGGTGGTGCAGGCCCGCTCGGTGCGGGAGGCGCTGGAAGCGGTGCTGACCGGGACGCCCCCCCGCCCCAAGCCGGCCGAGCGCCGCGCTGCCGCCGAGGACGCGGAGTAGGCGCGGCATTCAGCGGACTCTAATTGACGGGGTCGCCGCGCCTATGTTAAGATTAGTGAAGAAGCGGTCTTATTTATCATTATTCCGGATCGCTTCGGCCCGGAATCATTCTCACTAAAAGTCTTAGAGTTCAGTGGTAAAACCCACCTGGCCGGCCTGATTATCTGATACATTCCGCCAGCGGTTTGGCTTGAACTTTAGAACGGGTGAGCGCGAAACTGGGCGCTCGCCCGTTTATTCATTCAGGAGCCTGGTGTGAGCCTCGAATTTATCTTTCGTCTCATTGGTATGGTTGGGCTGGCGTTGGGCGGCGTCTACCTGGGGGTGTGGTGGGCGCGGATGTCGGACACCTCAGTTGAGCTCTTAGCGCTGATCTTCGCGCTGGTGGGGGCGCTGGTGGGTTTGATCCTGACCCCGTATTTCACCACCCGGCCGGCCACGGCTATCCGCAAACGGATGGTGGATATGCCGGCGGCCGTCCTCATCTCCGGCATGATCGGCCTGATCGTGGGGCTGGTGGTGGCCGGCCTGCTCTCCTTCCCCCTGTCCCTGATGCCGGCGCCCTTCAGCCAGGTCCTGCCCTTTGCGGGGGCCGTGGTCTTCTCCTGGCTGGGCATCTCTGTCTTTGTGATGCGCCAGCGGGATATCTTTTCGCTCTTTCGCGGCAAGGTGTCCGGCCGGCTGGCGGCCGAAGGGGCCGGCACGCAAAATGAGGGCCGCAGCGTCCTGCTGGATACCAGCGTCATCATCGACGGCCGCATCGCCGATATCGCCAAAACCGGCTTTATCGCCGGCACCATTCTGGTCCCCAAGTTCGTGCTCAACGAACTCCAGCACATCGCCGATTCGCCGGACACCCTGCGCCGCAACCGGGGCCGGCGCGGGCTGGAAGTGCTGAATGAACTGCGGGGCGGCTCGACGGCGCCGGTCAAGTTCACCGACCTGGACGCCCCCAATGTGCGCGAGGTGGATGACAAGCTCGTCAGCCTGGCCAAACAGCTCAACTGCGCCATCGTCACCAACGACTATAATCTAAACCACGTGGCCCAACTGCAGGGCGTCAGCGTGCTCAACATCAACGAACTGGCCAACGCCGTCAAGGCCGTCTTTCTGCCCGGCGAGGGCTTGACGGTCAAGATCATCCAGGAAGGCAAGGAAATGGGCCAAGGCGTCGGCTACCTGGATGACGGCACCATGGTGGTGGTGGACGACGGCCGGCGCTATCTCAACGCCAGCCTGAACGTCGTCGTCACCAAGATCTTCCAGACCACGGCCGGCCGCATGATCTTCGCCCGGCCGGAGAACGGCGGCGGCGAGCGCGACGAGCGCCCGGCCCGCGCCCGGGAACGCGGCTAACCTGACCTGCGCCAACGCGCCGGCTGAGCTCCAGCCGGCTTACATGTGAACCATCATGCCGATCACCGTCTACAACACCCTCTCCCGCCGCAAAGAAGAATTCAAGCCGCTCGTTGAAGGCCGCGTGCATATCTATGTCTGCGGCCCCACCGTGTACGACCACCCGCACATCGGCCACGCCAAGACCTATGTGGCCTTTGACACCATCGTGCGCTTCCTGCGCTACGCCGGCCACCGGGTGCGCTACGTCCAGAACATCACCGACGTGGGCCACATCCTGGATTCCGGCGAGGACCGCATCCTCAAAGGCGCAGCCCGCGAGCGCATCGAGCCGATGGAAGTGGTGGAACGCTACACGCGCTCGTACTTCGAGGCCATGGACGCGCTGGGCGTCCAGCGGCCGGATATCTCGCCGCGCGCCTCGGCCCACATCCCCGAGCAGATCGAGCTCACCAAGACCCTGCTCGCTAAGGGCCACGCCTACGAGGCCGGCGGCTCGGTGTATTTCGACGTGCATTCCTTCCCGGAGTACGGCAAACTCTCCGGCCGCAAGGTGGAAGAGCTGGAAGAGGGGACCCGCGTGGCGGCGCGCGACGAAAAGCGCCACGCCGAGGACTTTGCGCTATGGAAGAACGCGCCCCCGGAGCACATCCTTAAGTGGCCGAGCCCGTGGGGCTGGGGCTATCCGGGCTGGCACATCGAGTGCTCGGCCATGGCCACCAAGTATCTGGGCGAGACCTTTGACCTGCACGGCGGCGGGGTAGACAACATCTTCCCGCACAACGAGTGCGAGATCGCCCAGAGCGAGGCCGCTTTTGGGCAGCCGTTCGCCAACTACTGGCTGCTGACCGGCTCGCTGACGCTGGACGGCGTGAAGATGAGCAAGAGCCTGGGCAACGTGCTGACCGTGAAAGACGCGCTGGCGCGCTGGCGGCCGGAGGCCATCCGGTTCTTCATCCTCTCCGGCCATTACCGCAGCCCCATCGACTTCTCCGGTGACGCCATTGACGCGGCCGCCAAGGGCTGGGAGCGGGCCACCGCGCCGGCCAACGCCCTGCGGGAGCGCCTGCGCTCGCCGGACCTGCCGGACGGCGGGGCCGCGGGAGTGGCGCCGGCGCTGGCCGAGATCAAGACCCGGTTTGTCGAGGCCATGAGCGACGACTTCAACTCGCCGGTGGCGCTGAGCGGACTGTTCGAGCTCAGCAAACTGGCCAACTCCCTGTTGAACACCGAGCCGGCCGCCGGCCGGGGCGCCCTGGAAGCGGTGCTGGCCCTGTATGAAGAACTGGGCGGCCAAGTGCTGGGGGTGCTGCCGGCCGCCAGCCTGGCCGGCGCCGGCGCCAATGCCGAGCGCGAGGCGGCGCTGATCCGGCTGCTGATTGAGATGCGGGCTGAGGCCCGGGCGCGCAAAGACTTCGCCGCCTCGGACAAGATCCGCGACCGGCTCAAAGACAGCGGCGTGATCCTGGAAGACGGCAAGGCCGGGACCACCTGGAAATTGGGCTAATACGTTTTGGCCACCGAGACGCAGAGGCACAGAGCTGGCCTGCGTGTCTCTGTGCCTCGGTGGCGCCTCCCTGATCTCGGCGGAGCGCATGGTACACTCCTGAGACTATGAGTCGGGAACTCCTCTATCGCCGCAACGCCATCCGCGAATGCCTGCGCGCCGGCCGGCGCAAAATCCACAAACTGCGCGTGGCCGGCGATGCCGACCTGGCTGACGCCCAGGACATCCTGGCCGAAGCCAAGCGGCTGAAGATCCCCGTCGAGACCACCGACCGCAAGACCATCAACCAGGCCACCTTTGGGGAACGCCACCAGAACCTGATTCTGGAGGTCGGCCCCTACCCGTACGCGGACCTGGAAGATCTGCTGGAACGCGCCCGGATGAGCGGCGAGCCGCCCTTCCTGCTGATCCTGGACCTGGTGCAGGACCCGCGCAACGTCGGCGCGCTGCTGCGCACGGCGGAGGCGCTGGGCGTCCACGGCGTCATCATTCAGGAGCGGCGCGGCTGCGAGGTGACGCCCACGGTGGTGAACACGGCCGCCGGCGGCACCGAGCATCTGCTGATCGCCCAGGTGACCAACCTGGCCGAGGCCATGCGCCGGCTCAAGCAGCACGAGATCTGGCTGGTGGGGCTGGATCTCAGCGCTGACGCCCAGCCTTTGGACCAACTCGATCTGAAGCTGGGGCTGGGGCTGGTGATCGGCAACGAGGGCAGCGGCCTGCGCCGGCTGGTGCGCGATCTATGCGATTTCCGCGCCTTCCTGCCGATGAACGGGCGTGTCCAATCGCTGAACGCCGCCGTGGCCGGCTCGCTGGCCCTGTACGCGGCCCGGAGCGCGCGCCGCTCCCCGCTGGCGCGGCCAGCGGAAAAACGCCGGCCTAACGGTTAAGCCGTGGCCGGAAACCCGCCGCCCGACTAGAATCCAAACTGCCATGACCGGGTTACCCGCGCGCGAGCCTGAAGCCCAACTCGCGGCCTTTCTCGCCCGCCTGCAGGTGCGCGTAGCGGATTATCTCGGGCCGCGCCATGACAGCCCCGAACAAATGGACCATCTCCGCCACGTGGCCAACCGGGCGCGCTGGCTGTATTGCTCGGAGCTGGTGCGCGTCACCCCCAATTCACCGCCGGCGCTGGCCCTGCACGAGGACCGCCTGATCGAGGCCTGCGCGCTCGGGCACGACATCGGCAAGTGGATCCCGCGCGACGATTTGCGCGCGCTGCTGCCGGACCAGGAAGCGGCCCTGCTGCCGATTCTGCGCGAACTGCGCCTGCTGCCCAACCAAACCGAACTGCTGCGGCTGGGCATCCAGCGCCGGCTGGCCCTCCCCACCGACACCTACAGCCCGGAGTACGACGCCGCGCACCATTTGGTCAGCGCCTTCATCATGGTCACCGACCACGGCCTGGAGTTCCATCAACTGGCCTTGCGCGACCAGGAACGCCTGATCGGGGCCATCATCGGGCATCAGTTTGGGAGCTACTACAAGGAGCGCCTATTCCAGATCAGCCTGCGCGACCGCGCGGTGACGACGGGCATGCTGGTGGATGTCTCCCGCCCGGAGTTGATGGGCGGTGACTTGCTGGCCCACGCCTTCCACGACGCCGACATCGCGGACCTGCTGTATGTGGGCAGCCTGGAGCACCGGCCCAACCGCGAGGACTACCTGCACGCCGGCGGGCTGGTGAAGATCCTGCTGATCAACTTCATGACCACCGTCTACGCGGTGCAGGACGCCCCGCACACGTATGAAGACAGCCTGCGCTCCTGCCAGATGACGGTGACCAGCGTCGGCCGGGAGTTCATCACCAACACCGCCATCGAACACGGGCGGATCTGGCGGGCGGAGGCCAACCGCTTTCTGGACACTCTGCGCCGGCCGGAGACCGCCGAGCGCTTCCAAAGCATCCTGGCGGACGAAAGCCGCCCGCCCACCGAACGCCTGCAGGCAGCCCGGCTGCTGGCCCACCTGCACGCGCGCCGCTTCCTGATCGATCCCCCCCCGTAGCCCCGGCTACAGCGGAATATTGCCGTGCTTTTTCTGCGGATTGCTGTCGCGCTTGTTTTCCAGCATCTCTAGGCCGTTAATAAGCCGGGCGCGCGTGGTGTGCGGCTCGATCACATCGTCGATATAGCCGCGCGCCGCCGCCACATACGGGTTGGCGAACTTCTCCCGGTATTCCTTCACCAG
>JAGOBN010000005.1 GCA_017999235.1 Anaerolineales bacterium
GCGCCATACGACCCGTTTACAGACTTCCCCCGCCGATCTTCGTACCATAATCAAGCGGGCGATGTCGGTTTCCAGCGGAGACCAATGGCTGACCCGATTGCCAACGGCCTTGGAATAGCATGCGGAGCGCGGGTATGCGTGTCTTCAATAATTTTTCGGTGGGCCTGAAACTGTTGGTGGTCATAGCGGCGGCCCTGGTGGGGATCGTCGTCATGTGGGGGGTGGGGAGCCAGAGCCTGAATGCTGCCCACGCGCGCATTGACGCGCTTTATTTTGACCGGATGCTGCCGGTTGAGCGGTTGGGCGCGGTCAGCGCCACGCTCTACCGCATCCGCGGCAACCTGCATAAATACATCCTGATCCCGGCCCCTCATAAAACCACGGCCGCCAATCCCGCTGGCGCGGCCGATTGCGCCGACTGCCACAGCGCCCAAGCCGCCAACGCCGCGCATGGCGAGAGCGAACTGCCGGCCGGCTCGGTGACGCCGCCGTGCGCCAACTGCCATGCGGAGAAAGTGGCCGATCCCCAGCACGGCCGGGTCACGGCCACCGCCAGCTCCGAGACCTGTCTGGCCTGCCATACGGATGACCTGATCAGCCAGCAGCTGAATGACGTCGAGCAGTCGATCCAAAGCGACCTCCGGCAAGTGAGCGCCCTGATGGACACGTATCGGCAAGGGACGCTCACGCCGGAGGAACAGCAGGCGCTGGCCCAATTTGATGCTGCGTGGGGCGCGCATCAGGACAAGGTGGCGCTAGTCATTGCCGGAACGAAGGGCAGTGATGACCGTGAGGCTCTGCACAGCCTGGTCGGCGGCGACGCCCTGCACAGCCAGGAGGCCGTGGAAGCGGCGGTGGGGCAGCTGACCAGCCTCACCGAGCAACTGGCGCAGCAAGCCCAGGTGACGGGGGATGAAACGGTCCATGCCGGGCTGTGGGGCCTGACGGGGGCCGGCGCGCTGGGGATGGCGTTGGCCATCGTGTTGGGCTGGGTGACCTGGCGGGCCATCACCGGGCCGCTGGGCAAGGTGAGCCGCGCGGCCGATCGGATCGCGGAAGGGGATTTGGAGCACACCGTCAAGGTGGATTCGCGGGATGAACTGGGCCACATGGCCGCGGCTTTTGGGCAGATGATGAGCTATTTGCGGCGCATGGCCGCGGCGGCGGGCGCGATCGCCGCTGGTGATTTATCGGGCCAGATCACGCCTGAATCAGAGCAGGACGTGCTGGGCCAGGCGTTCGCGCGCATGGTGGTGAATCTGCGGCGCATGGTGGGCCAGACCACGCGCGAAGCCTCCCAAGTGGGGGTCTCCGCCGGCCAATTGGCTTTGGTGGCCGCGCAAGCCGGCGACGCCACCGCCCAGATCGCCGCCGCGATTCAAGCTGTGGCGCGCGGGGCGGCGGAGCAGACGCAGGCGGTGAGCCGCGCCACCGCGTCGGTGGGCGCGATGACGCGCGCCATGGCCGAGGTAGCCCGCGGCACGCGTGAGCAGGCGGCGGCAGCCGGCCGGACCGCCGAACTAACCGGCGAGATCGCGGCCGCCATTCAGCAGGTGGCCGGCAGCGCCCAGATTGTCTCGCGCGATTCGACCACCGCGGCGGCGGCGGCGCGGGCCGGGGCGCGCAAAGTGGATGAGACCATCCACGGGATGGAAGGGGTCAAGGCGCGCGTGGGGGTTTCGGCCGCCAAAGTGCGGGAGATGGGCGCCCGCTCCAGCCAGATTGGCCTGATCGTCGAGACGATCGATGAGATTGCCGGCCAGACCAATCTGCTGGCCTTGAACGCCGCCATCGAAGCCGCGCGGGCGGGCGAGCAGGGCAAGGGGTTTGCCGTGGTGGCGCAGGAAGTGCGTAAGCTGGCGGAGCGCGCTTCGGCCGCCACTCAGGAAGTGGGCGGGTTGATCCGCGGCATTCAGCAGACCGTGGATGAGGCCGGGCGGGCGATGGACGCCGGCGCGGAAGAGGTGGCGCAGGGCGCGCTGCGGGCGAATGAGGCCGGGGTGGCGCTGGGTGAAATCCTGCGGGCCGCCGAAGCCGTCCAGGCCCAGGCGGCGACGGTTTTGAGCGCCGCCCAGCACATGACATCCGCTTCAGCGGACCTGGTCGTGGCGATGGACCGGGTGAGCAGCGTGGTGGACACTAATTTGCGGGCCGCCGATCAGATGGCCGACCAGTCCCGGCAGGTGAGCGGCTTAATGGATGGGATTGCCGAGGTCGGGACCGCCAACAGCGCGGCCGTTCAACAGGTCAGCGCGACGACCGAGGAAATCAACGCCCAGGTGGCGGATGTGGCCGGGTCGGCGCAGTCGCTGGCGGACGGCGCGCAGCGGCTGCAGAGCCTGGTGGCGCAGTTCCGGCTGGCGGCTGAGCCGGCGGCGCGGCTGGAGACGCCGGCGCTGGCCCCCGCGCGGCCCCGGAAGCCGGCACCGGCCGGCCGCTAGCCCGGTCCGCCCAACGGCATAGTCCGGCGGCTTAAACGTCATCGGCGGCCAGCCCCTGGATGAGACTTTCCCAGGGCGCCGGCCGCCGACGGCGTCACGCGGTTGGCAGAGTGAGCCGTGAGGGACTCGAACCCCCAACCAAGTGCTTAAAAGGCACCTGCTCTGCCATTGAGCTAACGGCCCACGAAGGGCGATTGTAACACGCTGAAATTTGAGCGTCAACGCGCGCCGGCGTCTGCTACACTTCCGCCATGACCACGCATGTTTATTTGTCCCCGCACTTTGATGATGCCGTGCTGTCATGCGGCGCATTGATCCACCGCCAGACCCGCGCTGGCGAGCGGGTGGTGGTGCTCACCGTCTGCGCCGGCGTCCCGCCGGCCGGGCCGCTGTCGGACTTTGCCCAGGCTTTGCACGCCCGCTGGGGCGTCACCGCCGAAGCGGTGCGCGCCACCCGCCAGACGGAAGACCAAACTGCCCTGCGCCGGCTGGGGGCGGAAGCGCATTACCTGGCCGTGCCGGACTGCATCTACCGCCGCGCGCCTGAGACGCTGGCTTTTTTGTACGCCTCCGAAGAGGCCTTGTTTGGACCCATGGCCCCCGCCGAGCAGGCCCTGAGCCACGCCCTGGCCGCCCAGCTGGCCGCTTGGCTCACCGCCTGGCCCGCGGTCCAGGGCTACCTGCCGCTGGGCATCGGCCAGCATGTGGATCACCAGCTGACGCGTCTGGCCGCTGAACAGCTCCCCCAGGCCTGGCTGTATTACGAGGATTATCCGTATGCGGCCCGCGTGCCGGAGACCCCGGCTTGGGCCGGCTTGGCGAGCCAGCTGCGCGCTCACCCGCTGGCGGTTGAAGACCAGGATATCGAGGCCTATTGTCAGGCGGTGGCTGATTATCGCTCGCAGGTCAGCTCCTTTTGGCCGGATGAAGGCGCCATGCGCGCGGCGCTCCGCGAGTTCTGCGTCCGCACCGGTCGGCCGGAAGTGCGGCTGTGGGCGCGAAGTTAAAATCCCTCAAGACCGTTTTCTTTACAAAACCAGAGCGCTGTGCTAGCATTCTTGCCGCACGTTGTTCGGACTGAGAGGCGGCTCTCAGTTTTTATTTATCCTGAGCCCGCGCTGGCGGGCGGGCAGGACCAACGCCCGGGCGATGAGGTGAGGTAAGCTTCATGAGTATGGATCAGACATTTCTTACCCGCGAGGGTCTTAAAAAACTCGAGGAGGAACTGGAGTTTCTGCGCACCACCCGGCGGGCGCAAGTGGCCGAGCGCCTGCACAATGCCCAGGAAGACGGCGAGCTGATTGAGAACGCCGAGTACGAGGACGCTAAGAACGAACAGGCGTTCGTAGAAGGGCGCATCTTGACGCTGGAGACGATGCTCTCCAATGCCGTCATCATCGACGAGCACGGCTCGAATGACGTGGTTAACCTGGGCTGCCGCGTGACGATCAAAGAAGCCGGCGATGGCACCGAAGAGTATCTGCTGGTGGGCGCGGCGGAAGCCAATCCCAAGCAGGGCCGCATCTCCAACGAGAGTCCGCTCGGCCGCGCGCTGCTCGGCCGGCGCGTGGGCGATGAAGTCAAGGTGCAGGCGCCGGCCGGCGCGCTGTCCTTCCGGGTGGTCAAAATCACGCGCGATTGAGCGCGCGCCCGCCTGTTTCCCCCGGCCCCGCGACGCGCGTCGCGGGGCTTTTTTTTCGGTGCGCCGCGGATGGCCGAGGTATAATGACGTTTCTTGGAGCCCGAACCCCCATGCGTGACTATACTGAGCTTGAGAAGATCCGCCTGGCCAAGCTGGAGCGCCTGCGCGCCGCCGGCCAGGAGCCGTACCCCACCCGCGCGGAGCGCACTCATACCACCGCCGCGGCGCTGGCCGCGTACGCCCAGCAGCCGCCGGCCGATCCCCATGCCGCCCACGGCGAGTACACGGTGGCCGGCCGGCTGAAGGCCATCCGGGTGATGGGCAAATCCTCGTTCGCCCATATCGAAGACGGCGCCGGCCGGCTGCAGCTGTATTTCCGCACCAATGACCTGGGCGCCGAGCACTATCAGCTCTTCCTGGACGCATTCGATCTGGGCGACTTCATCCAGGCCACGGGCGGCCTGTTCACCACCAAGGCCGGCGAGGTCACGCTCTGGGTCCGCAGTTTCCGCATGCTGTCCAAGGCCTTGAGCCCGCTGCCGGCCGCCAAGGAGGAAATGGTGGACGGCGAGCGGCGCGTCTACTCGGCGTTCGACAACCCGGAAGCCCGCTACCGCGAGCGCTACGCCGACTTGGCCGTCAACCCCGAAGTGCGCGAGATCTTCCGGACGCGCGCCAAGGTGACGGCCGCCCTGCGGAACTTCCTCAACGGCCAGGGCTTCCTGGAAGTGGAGACGCCGATCCTGCAGCCGCTGTACGGCGGCGCCGCGGCCAAGCCGTTTGTCACCCACCACAACCAGCTGCATCAAGATCTGTACCTGCGCATCTCGTTTGAGCTGTATCTCAAGCGCCTGCTGGTGGGCGGGCTCGAGCGCGTTTATGAGATCGGCCGCGATTTCCGCAATGAAGGTGTCTCCTATAAGCACAATCCGGAGTTCACGCAGCTGGAGTTCTATTGGGCGTACGCCGATTACGAGCAGGTGATGCGCCTGACCGAGAACATGATCGCGGCGGTGGCGGATGAGGTCCTGGGCCGGCGCGTCATCACCTATCAGGGCCGCGAGCTGAACCTGAACCCCGGCTGGCCGCGCCTGCCGATGGCGGAAGCCATCGCCCAGCGCACCCACATTGATATCAACGCCTGCCCCACCGCGGCGGCGCTGTTCCAGGCGATGGCGGCCCAGGGCATCCGCGCCGACCCCCAGGCCACGCGCGGCAAGCTGATCGACAAGCTGCTCGGGGATTTTGTGGAAGAGCACCTCTGGCAGCCGACCTTCATCGTGGACTATCCGCGCGATATCTCGCCGCTGGCTAAGGCCAAGCCCGGCAACCCGGCCGTGGTGGAGCGCTTCGAGGTCTATGTGGCCGGCTTCGAGCTGTGCAACGCCTTCACGGAATTAAACGACCCGCTGGACCAAGAGCAGCGCTTCATTGAGATGAGCCGGGATTA
Organism: Anaerolineales bacterium; assembly: GCA_017999235.1. The sequence goes on from JAGOBN010000005.1 coordinate 5,534, forward strand.
CGCCGCCGATTCCGAAGAGCAGCACCCGCTGGATGAGGATTATCTGCGCGCCATGCGCTACGGCATGCCGCCTAACGGCGGCTTTGGCATGGGCGTCGACCGGCTGACGATGCTGCTCACCGACAAAGCCACCATCCGGGAAGTGCTATTGTTCCCGCACCTACGCACCCGCGAGGAGTGACCGTCTGATGGATAATGATTTCGCTGAAATACTTCCGATTCTGGCCACCACGACCAGTTTGCTATGTTGCTGCTGCCTGGTGCTGATCGGCGGCGGCGGCGGCGCGTTCTTCTACTTCCGCCAGCGCCGCAAATCCGCGCCGGCCTCGGCCACCACGATCGACGCCCAGCCGGTGGCCGCCTCGGCTTCGGCCGCGCCCTTTGTGCCGGTGATGACGCACAGCGCGCCTCCCCCGCCGGCCGCCGAGCCCCTGGTGGAAACGCCGCTGCCCTCGCCGTTTGCGGCGACGCCGCCCGTTCCGGCGCCTGAAGAGCCGGCCCCGGTCGTGGACCCGCTCAGCGGCTTGGCCGCCGGACTGGGGGCCGCCGGCCCGATTGAGCCGGATGATATTCGCGCCAAGCTGCTCGGCCTCAACGGCCCGGAGCGGCCGTATGTCGTCCAGGCCACCGGCTACAAGATCGCCATTGCGCCCGGCGAAGTCACCGGCTATCTGCTGGAGATCGCCTTCAATTACGCCGAGAAGCTCGCGCGCTTTGTGGAGACCGGCCCCGCCGGCGACCCGCGCCTCAAGCAGGACGCGCGCCAGCTGCTGGAAGCGGAAGGCTGGACGGTGCGCGAATAAGGCCTACGCGGCTGGCCCGGCCGATGCTATAATCGCGCCATTCACAATACGCTGACGCCGGAGACAGATCGCCGGGCAACCTGACAGAGAGCCGCCGGTTGGTGCGAGGCGGCAGGCCCACCGCGCGAGTCCACTCTTCCAGCCTCACTGGCTGGCGTCGCCCCCGAAGAGGTGTGGCCGGGTTCGCCCGTTAGCGCGATTGAAGGCTGCCGCCGCCCGGAAGCGGGCGGACCGGCGGCGAAAGCAGGTGGCACCACGGGCGCCCCTCGTCCTGCAATTGACGAGGGGCGTTTTTATTTGGAGGTGCCAATCATGGGGCTGAGCATGATCGTCTTGATTATCGTGGGTATTGGAGGGTGCGCGCTCGTCGCCGCCGCCTTGATCGGTGTGATCTGGGCGCTGGTCGGCGAGCGCCAGTCTCGGCGGGGTCCGTGAGCGTTGGCGCGGGTCCGGTGACAGTCTATAGCGGCGGCTCGGCGCCGGCCCAGGCGCGCCGGCCGTCCTTCAGGAGGTTTCCATGTTAGACATCAACTTGTTCCGCACGCAGCCGGAAGTGATCAAGCAGGCGGTGCGCGACCGCCAGGATCCGGCGCTGGCCGGCCGGGTGGATGAAGTACTCGGCCTGGATCAGCAGCGCCGCGAGGCGCTCAAAGAGGTGGAAGCGCTCAAGGCCCAGCGCAACACGGTCAGCAAGGAGATCGGCCGGATGAAAGCCGCGGCCGAGCGCGAGGCCAAGATCCTCGAGCAGCGCCAAGTCAATGACCGGATTGCGGCGCTGGACCAGCAGGTGGGCGAGACGGAAGCGCGCCTGCAGGAGTTGCTGAGCCTCATCCCGAACGTGCCGGACCCGCGCACGCCGGTGGGGATGAGCGAGGCCGACAACGTTATCCTGCGCACGGTCGGCGCGCCGCGGGTGTTTGACTTCACGCCCCAGCCGCACTGGGACCTGGGGCCGCAGCTGGGGATCATCGACTTTGAGCGCGGCACCAAGCTGGCCGGCTCGCGCTTCTACATCCTCAGCGGCGCCGGCGCCCGGCTGCAGCGCGCCTTGATCGCCTGGATGCTGGACCTGCACACCCGCGGCCAGGGCTACACCGAAGTCTACACGCCGTTCATGGTGAAATCGGAGATCTTGTACGCGGCCGGCCAGTTGCCCAAGTTCCGCGATAACCTATACCACGACGCGGAAGAGGATTACTGGATGGTGCCCACGGCCGAGGTGCCGATCACGGGCCTGCACATGGGCGAAATCCTAGGCCCGGCGGACCTCCCCAAACATTACTGCGGCTATACGCCCTGCTTCCGGCGCGAGAAGATCGCGGCCGGCCGCGACGTGCGCGGCATCAAACGCGGCCACCAGTTCGACAAGGTGGAGATGTACATCTACTGCCGGCCGGAAGACTCGGACGCCGAACTGGAGCGCATGCGCGCCCACGCCGAGGAAACGTGCGCGCAACTTGGGCTGACCTACCGCGTAAAACAATTGTGCACGGCCGATATCGGCTTTGGCGCGCGGATGACGTACGACCTGGAGGTCTGGGCGCCGGGCTGCAACGAGTGGCTGGAAGTCTCGTCGGTCTCGAACGTGGGCGATTTCCAGGCGCGCCGCGCCAACATCAAGTTCCGGCGCGAGGCCAATGGCCGGCCGGAGTTCGCGCACACGCTCAACGGCTCGGGCCTCGGCCTGCCGCGCACGCTGATTGCGGTGCTGGAGAACTACCAGCAGGCGGATGGCAGCGTGGTGGTGCCGGAGGTCCTGCGGCCCTGGATGGGCGGGGTGGAGGTGATTAGGTGAGGGCAGTGGGCAGTGAGAAGTGGGCAGTGGGCGGAGGGTTGGCGTCTGTGCAGAACCTTAAGCGCTAATCCCTCACCTCTCACGTCTCACATCTCACATCTAACCCCTACTGCCGCGGAAACTATGCTGACTCTCGAGATTGTAGTCATTATCGTCACCGGGCTGGTGATGCTGGTCGGCCTGGTCGGCGCGGTGGTGCCGGTGCTGCCCGGCGCCTGGCTGATCTGGCTGGCCGCATTGGGTTACGGTTTCACGCGGCCGCTCTTTGGCCAGACCCTCTTTGATGGCTGGATCGGGGGCGTGGCCATGGTGCTGCTGACGCTTTTGGCGGCCACGGATCTGGTGCTGGAATACGTCATCACCCACTCCGTCGCGGCGCGCGAAGGGGTTTCGTTTCGCGCCATCCTGGTCAGTCTGGCGCTGGGGCTGGTGGGCCTGCCGTTCTTCCCGCCGCTGGGCTCGCTGGTGGGCGCGGTCGGCGGCTTGTTCCTGGTGGAATACTTCCGCCAGGGCCGGGACTGGCGCAAGGCGTGGCAGGGGGTGGTGGGTTACGCGCGCGGGATGGGCTGGGCGATGGCGGCCGAACTGGGGCTGTGCGTGGTAATGATCGGCTTGTGGGGCGGGTGGGTGGCGCTGAGTTTCGCGCTCCGCTGAGCGCCGGCCCTACGCCTGGGCCGCCAGCTCTTCGGCGGTGGCGCTCCAGACCAGCTGGGCGCGGCCGGCCGGCCGGCGCTGAACGTGCGCCACCGTCCCCTCCCGGAAGCGCACGTCCCGGTGGGTCAGCGCGCTCACAATTTCCATCATGTCGGGATTATGCCCGACTAACAGCAGCGCCCCCGCCGTGGGGCGCTCGCTGATTAAGGCGTCCAATAAGGGGATATCAAAGCCGGGCCGCAGCCAGGCATGCGGGTCCGCTGGCCGCGCCGGCGTCAGGGCTTGGGCCATGATCTCGGCCGTCTGCCGCGCGCGCAGCAGCGGACTACACAGGATGGCATCCGGGCGGGGCTGGCCGGCGGTGAGCCGGCGCGCCAGGCCGGTGCTGGCCGCGCGCAAAAGCTGGAGGCCGGCCTCGGTGAGCGGCCGCTCGGAGTCATCGGCAAAGTGGGTGTTGGCCGGCCAGGTGGCCAGGCCGTGGCGCATGAAGTAAAGGTGCATAAGGGCAGGGGCTGGCGGTGTGGTTACGGTCGGAAATAGACCTGGCCGACGCCCAGGCGCTCCAGGCCGGCGTCGGCCCAATGCTGGACCACCGCCGACTCATCTTCCAGGGCGTGAAAAAGCGCCGGGATGGCGCGCGGGTCGGCGATCTGGGCCAGGGCGCGCGCCAGGTTGACGCGCACGCGCGGCTCCGCCTCGCGCTCCAACGCGTCCGCCAGCGCGGGGACGGCCGGCGCGCCAATCTGGATCAGGGCGTCAGCGGCCACCCGCGCCAGGTAGACGCTGGGATCCGCCAGCGCGAAGAGCAAGGGGATGACGGCGTCAACAGCGCGGCGCTGGCCCAAGGCGAAGAAAACGGCGGCGCGCACCTCTGGGTCCGGGTCGGCGGCGGCGCTGAGCAGCACCAGGCCGGCGGCGGCCTCCGGCACCCGGCCCAGGCCGGCGGCCGCCCAGGCCCGCGCCGCGCTGTCTCCGTGGCGCAGGCTGCTGGTCAACTCCGGCAGGTCGCCGGCCGTGACGCGCTCCAACGCGGCCAGCGCGCGCTCGTCATCGCCCGAGAAAAGATCATCCAGCGGGGACATTGGGAAGCTGAGATAGCCGGGCAGACAGACCTCGGAAGGCATCGCGGCCGGGCCACGGGCTATTCGGCCGGCGGCGGGACGGGCAGTTCATCCATCTTGGTCTTGGCCCACTTATCGCCCTCTTCGATCAACATCACCGGGATGTCGTCGCGGATGGGGTATTTGCGGCCGCAGGTCTCGTCCACCAGCCAGGTGTCCTTGTACAAGGTCAACCGGCCGGGGTCCTCGCCGGGCTGGCGGGTCTGATGTGAGACGCAGTACGGGCAGCGCAGAATTTCAAGCAAGTCTTGGCTGATCATAGTTTCCTCCTGGCCGGGCGGATTCTATCACGAGGGCGGGGCGGACGGGCCGCCGCGCCTCGAAGCCCCGCGATTTTCACAGGGTCAGGGCGTCATCAGCGCCGGGGAGCGAAGCTATCCGGGAGGCGCGGCGGCCGCGCGATCACGGCGCGGGCGGCGTCGGCGTGGGGATGCCTTCCGTGCCGGGGCCGTACTGGTAGATGGCGCGCCAGGGCTGGTAATGCGTGCGGAGCGGCGCCTCGCCGGCGTTGAGCGGCACGCCCGCGCGCGTCACCGTGCGGGTCACGGTCACGTCGGCGCCGTCGGCGGCATAATCCACCTGTTTGATTTCGCCGGCGGGCAGTTCCGGGTTTTCCTCGTAAGCGGCCTCGGGGGCCGGCACCACGTTCTCCACCACCGGTCCGCTCACCTGGACCTCCCGGCCGTCGGGCGTGGAGTAGAACTTCCACACCAGCTGGCCGGCGGTGGGGTAGAAGTAAGTCTCCATCAAGAGCCAGGTGTCCCGGTCGTTCTGGAATTTGAAATCCACCAGCGGGGTATAGACCGCGGCATCCAGGCCGGGGCCGGCCCAGGCCGCCGTCTTTTGCTCGTAGTAGCCCACGCGGTAGGCGTGCGAGTTGCGCTCCACCAGCGGATAGCCGCCAAACCACACCGCGCGAAAGAGCGTGGTGCTCACCTGGCAGACCCCGCCGCCCACGCCGCGGATGGTGCGGCCGCCGTAGATGATGAGGGCCTCGGCAAAGCCGCTGTCCAGGCTGATATCGCCGATGTTGTCGGAGAAAGAGAAGACGGCGCCGGGCGGGATAAGCAGGCCGTGAAAGCGCGCGGCCGCCACCTGGATGTTGTTCAGCCGCTCGGCCGAGGAGCCGCGAAACGACGTGAATTGCTCGCTGACCAGCTCGGTGATGCCCAGCTGCTCGGCGGTCAGGTCGTCGGTGATCTGGGGCGGCGTGGTGTGGAAGACGAGCGGCGCCGTGTGCGCGCCCTGGGCCACGGCGGCGTTGACGGCCGCGATCGAAGCGTCGAGATCAAGTTCGCGCGCGGCGAGCGCCGGCTGGATGACTTCCAGCTGGCGGGTGTCGTCGTTGAAGATGAAGCGCGCGTCGCGGGCGTCCCGCTGGAGCGGCTCCGCCAGCGGCTCCAGGATGGCGCGCAGACCGGCCGGGTCGAGCGTCAGCTCAAAGCGCGCGGCGTTGGCGCCGGCGCTGATGCGCGTGATCCGCAGCAGGCCGGCCACCTGCTCGGGCGTCAGCGTCCACGGGCCGGGGTCGCCCGCGTACGGCGCGGTAATCGTCAGAGTCAGCGGCGCGCTCAGCAGGGCGCGGGCGGCCTCGGCCTGGGCGGAGGCATCCAGCACCAGCGGCGCGGTATCCAGATACGGCAGCGCCAGCGCCGCTTTCTCGGTCCGCAGCAGATGGCCGCGCAGCTCCGCCAGCACGGCCTCCAGATCCAGCGCGCGCCCGACCTGGCCGGGGGTGGCTGTCACGGTGGTGCCTTGCGCTTGCAGGGACGCTTCCACCACCGGACGGTAGGTCTCGTCGGCCAAGCGCTCCAGCACCGTCCGCGTCCGGCCCTCATCCAGCACCAGCACGGGCGCGATCTCCGCGCCGGCGTGCCAGGCCTGGTATTGCGCCTGCCAATCGGCCGGCCACTGGCCGGCGCGGCCCACCTGGTAGGCGGCCAGCACCGTCGCGCCCACGTCGAAGCTCACACCCAAATCCCCCGGGGTATAGGTCCGTTCCAGTTCGCCATCCGAGAGGATGAAGGCCGGCTGTTGGGGATACACCACGCGGCCGGCCAGGGCCAGCGCGGCCTCCTCCGGCTTCAGGCCGGAGAGATCCACGCCGGCGGTGCGCACGCCGGGGTAAATGCGCCCGCGGTAAGCCAGGTCATACAAGGCGACGCCGGCCAGCGTCAGCGCGCCGGCCACCGCGCCGACGGTCACCAGGGCCAGCAGGAGGCGGAGCAGCCAGACCGAGCGGGGAACGGACGCGCGCGGGAGGGACAAGGTGGGAGCAGTCATAGAGAGATTATATCCATAGCGCGGCCGGCGGCCGGCCAACCAAAGACGAACAGGGGCCGGGTTCGGTTCCCTGTTCGTCTGGGCGCGGGCTGAATGACCGCCGCTATTTATCTGGTGATTGCCGGGTGCTAATCGTCATCATCATCGTCGTCATCGCCGCCGCCGGAGCACGGGCCGAGCGTGTCGCCGTGGTTCAAGTGTCCAGACACAGCGCCGGCGCCGACTGTCGTGGTCTTGCGCTTGTCCGGGTTGCCGGGCGGAATGTGGCAGATCACCACCTCGCCGCCGGCGGCCGGGGCCAGGGTGGCGGTGGGCGCCGGGGCGGGCGTCGGCACGGCCGGCAGGGTATCCAATTGATACACCACCACAATACTGATGATCACGGTCTGGCCGGCGCCGTCGACGCAGGCGTTGAGGGTGATGACGCTGGCAATCTGGAGTTCGCCCGTGATGGCGGTGGTGCCGGTCAGCGGGACGGTTGTGCCATCCAGCAGCGTGATCTGGCTGACGCTGGTTTGGCTGACGACGGCGGTGACAGCGCTGCAGCCGGCCGCCTCAGCCACCCGCTCGATCTTCTTGGCGCTAACACTGCCATCCGGCAGGAGATTGCCCTTCACGCGGACCAGGTCGCCGGCCTGCGGGTTGCCCGTAATCTTCGTCCGGCTGTCCACGGTCACGCTGACGGCGCCGATCACCCACGGCTCCACGCTGGTCACGCGCGCCGTGAACTGGATGGCGTGCCGGCGGCCCTCATCCAATTGCTCGATCCGCCGCGCCAGCCAGGTGCCGTCCGGCCGGATCTGGCCGGTGGCGCGGACCCGGTTGCCGATTGAGACGTCATCATCAATGTCCGTCTGCGCGTCGGCGGCCAACGGCACACCGCTGACATTCCACGGGTCGGTGCTCATGACCACGCCCACGAAATCGAAAGCGGCCAGCTGGGCGCGCTCGATGGAACTGGCCTGCCAGGTTCCGTCCGTCAGAATCAGGCCGCGGGCGGTGACCACGTCACTGACCGCCAGGCCGGCCGCGATCGTCGTGCTGACGTTGACGGTGACGGAGATGCCCGAGATCAGCCAGCTCTCCGCGCCGATGGCGTCCACCACCCCGGTGAAGCGGAAAGGCGCGCCGGCGCCGGCCGGGGCCGGGTCGAAGCGTTGAAGGGTGGCGGCCCAGAAGACGCCGTCGGCGGCGATCCCGCCGGTCACCTCCACAGAGTCGCTGACCACCAGGCCGGCCTCGATGGTCGACGCGGCGTCGGTGCGCACCGCCCGGCCGGAGATCGTCCAGACGGCCACGCCGGCCGCGTCCGGGGTCCCCAGCGCTTCCACAGTGCCGATGAACGTGAACTTATTATCCAGCGACCGGCGCACCAGCGTGATCCGGTCCGCCAGCCGGCGGCCGTCCGCCAGCCGCCGGCCCTCAAACGCGGCCCAATCGCCCACTTCGGGCGCGCCGCTGATGATGGTCTCGGCGGTGACTTCCAGGGACTGGCCGGCGATGAGCCAAATCGCGCCGGTCTGTTGGACCTCGCCCTCGCCCGTGATCTGGTAGGCCGGCGGCGCCGGCGGCTGGCCGGCGGGGATGGTGGTGGTCTGGCCGGCGACGACCACGACCGTGAGATTGAGGTTGGTCACGGCCACCGCGCCCTCGGTCACCGTGAACTGCACGAGGACGGCGGTGACGGAGACGTGGAACGCGGTGCCCTGGGCGCGGCCGGCCGCGCCGCCGGCGGCGGTGACCTCATAGACCGAGCTGGGATCAGCGGTTTTGGCGACGGTGTGATCGGACTCGCCGGCCGTCTGCTCCAGGCGCACGACGCGGACGCCGGCGCGCTGGGCGTCGAGGGCGGTGACGCTGATTTCCGCCTGCGGGCCAAGCCGCGCGAAGCTGCCATCATAAAACGCCAGCGTCAGGCTGGAGAGCGCGCCGGTGCGGACGCGGTCGCCGGCCCGCAGGAGGGCGCCGGCCGCCGCGGAGCGCCACACGCCGTCCGCGGTTTGAACCTCGACCCGGCCGTGCGGGTTTTGCAGGGCGGCGGTGGCCGCGTCCGGCGGTGTGACCAGGGCCGCCGGCTGAAGCGCGGTCACGGGCACGCGCTCCGCGACCGTGGTGGCGGCGGCGGCCACGGCGGCGGTGGCCGGCGCTTGCGCGACGGGCGTGCCGCGGCTGGAGAACCACCAGAGCGCGCCGGCGCTGGCGGCGATGACGGCGCAAAACGCAAAAGCGGCCACCAGGCCGAAGGCGGCCGCGAAGAAGACCCAGGCGGGCCGGCGGGGAGCGTTTGACATGGGCGTTGGTTCCGGCGCGCTGGGCGCGGTCTGGGCGGCCCGCAGCACCGCGCGGCGCTGGGCGTCCGCCTTGGCGGTGGGCAATGGGTCGGGCTGAACGGCCCGCAGCTGGACGGCCAGCTGGAAGGCGGCGGCGGTCTCCGGGGACAGGTCCGCGGTCAGGGTTTCGGGCGGGGCGCCGGCCTCACAGCGGGCCAGGGCGGCTTGCAGTTGATCGTTTTCGTGGGTCATGGGGTCGCCCCTCCGTCCGCGAGAGTGTGCCGCAAGGCGGCCAGGCCGCGGTGCTGGAGAGCCTTGACCGCCGCCTCGGTTTTGTCCAGGGCGGCGGCGGTTTCCAGGATGGATAAGCCGGTCAAGAAACGCAAGGTCACCACCTCCCGCTGGGCGTCGTCCAGCCGCGCCAGCGCGTGATGGAGCTGAGACATCGTCAGCCGGTGTTCGACCAGCGCCGGCACATCGGCCTCGGGCGCGCCGTGTTCGACGGCGCTCTCCAGCGGCAGCTGCGGGCGGGCGCCGGCGCGGCGCCAGTAATCGATCAGCAAGTTCCGCGCAATCCGGTACAGCCAGGCGCGGAACGGCAGCGCCCGCTGCTGATAGCCGGGCAGGGCCGTCACCATGCGCAGGAAGACCTCGCCGGTCAAATCCTCCGCCGCCGCCCGGTCCCCCAGCCGCGCCCACAGGTAAGCAAAGATGGCGGGGTGGTGCTGGTCATACAGCTGGCCCATGGCCGGCGCCTCGCCCCGTTGGGCGCGCGCGACCACGGCTTGGGCGACGGCGGCGCTCAGGTCAGTTTCGGGAGACGGCATCGCTAATCGGTCCATCTAGCATGAATAACGCGGCGGACACCGAAACGATTCTAACGTTAAACAAAATCTCCCAGCCGGGCTGGGAGATTGAAGGCGGGGAGTGGAACTCCAAACGGATTTCAAATCTCGATCGGTTTGGAGAGCGTGTCCACCAGCAGGCTCACCACGCCGTCGACATCGCGCAGGTCCACCATCTCTGAGGGTGTGTGCAGATAGCGGGTGGGGATGGATACGCAGCCGGCCGGCATGCCGCCGCGCGCCAGCTGCATGGCGGCCGCGTCGGTGGTGCCGGCCTCCAGCACTTCCAATTGATACGGCAGCTGGGCTTCGACGGCGCGCTGCACCAGCAGGTCCTTCACGCGCGGATCGGCCAGCATGCCGGAATCCCGCACCTTGATGGCGGGGCCGGCGCCCATACTCACGGCCATCTTGGGGCCGTTGGGGGTGTCGCCGGTGCGGGTGACATCCACGGCCAGGCCGAACTCGGCCTCCAGGCCAAAAGCGGCGGTGCCGGCGCCGCGCAGACCCACTTCCTCCTGCACGCTGAAGACAAAGGCCACCTCGTGCGGGGAGTTCTTGAGCCGGCGCATCACCTCAATCAGGATCGCCACGCCGATGCGGTCATCCAGGCTCTTGGCGATCAGGCGGTGCGCGCCCACTTCCTCCATCGGCCGATAGAAGCCGGCCGCGTCGCCCACCTTTACCGGGCAGTCGGCGCGGCCGGCGGCGCCGAAGTCGAGAAAGAGCTCGGACAGCGTCGGCGGTTTGCCGGGGTCATCGCGGCGCGCGTCCAGGCCGATGACGCCGGTGACGCCGCTGGCGAAGCGCACGCGCCCGCCCAGGCAGGTCAGCGGGCTGACGCCGCCCAGGTTGGTGAAGCGCGCAAAGCCGCGCTCGTCGATGTGCGACACCATCACGCCGATCTCATCCAGGTGCGCGGAGAGCATGACGCGCTTCCCGCTCTTGGATTTGGTCTTGACCACGGCGATCAGGTTGCCGAGCGGGTCCACCGAGATGTAATCCGGCAGGCTTTTAATCTCGGCGCGCACGATCTCACGGATCTGGCCTTCGGAACCGGAGGGGCCGTAGGCTTCGACGAGCTTTTTAATCAGAGGTTTCATGACGGGTCACCTTCGGGCGGTGTCTTTTAGAACTTTGGGGGACCAGCCGGCCAGCGCGGCCTGCATCAGCGCCACCGTGTGGCGCCAATCGCTCCAGCGCGCGATGGCCAGCGGCCCGTGCAGGTAGCGGCCCGGCACGGACAGCGAGACGCTCGGCACGCCGGCGCGCGTCCGGTGCATGGCGCCGGCATCGGTGCCGCCGCCGCCGGTCTGGCGGATCTGATAGGGCAGGCCGGCGCCTTCCGCCGTGCGGGCCAGATAGCGCACCAGGCGCTGATCGGACAGCGTGGCGCGGTCGGCGACGTAGATGGCGGGGCCGCGGCCCAGCCGGGTGTTGTACTCGACGTTCTCGCGGTCTTCCAGGGCCGGCGGCAGATCATAGGCGGGCGTGCAATCCAGCGCGAAAGCGGCGGCCGGCTCCAGCGCGAAGGCGGCCACGCGCGCGCCGCGCAGCCCCACTTCCTCCTGGACCGTGAAAGCCGCGTGCAGCTCGCAGGCATACGGGCCGCCGCGCAGCAGTTCGATCAGCGTGGCGCAGCCCAGCCGGTCATCCAGCGCTTTGCCGCGCAGGGAGGCCGTGGCGCCCGAGCCGAGCAGATCCAGCTCGGCCGCAAAGGTGCCGCGCTCGCCCAGCTGCACCAGCCGGCGGGCGGCCTCGGCCGTCTCCACGCCCAGGTCGATGCGCAGGGCGTTGGCTTTGATGACGGTGGCGCGGCGCTCGGCGCTGAGCAGGTGGACGGCCGCCGCGGCGATGACGCCCGGCACGCGGCCGGCGCCGATGAGCACGGGCTTGCCGATCAGCATCCGCTCGTCGACACCGCCCACAATTTCAAAGCGCAGCGAGCCGTCCGGCTCGTGGCCGCTGACCATGAAGCCGACCTCGTCCATGTGCGCGGCCAGCAGGACGCGTTCCCGGCCGGCGCCTTTTTTCAGCGCCAGCACGTTGCCGAGCGCATCCACCTTGACCTCGTCCACCAGCGGGCGGATGGCCTCCAGCACCAGCCGGCGGACGGCGCCCTCATCGCCGGAGACGGCCACGGCGTCGGCCAGGGCTTTGAGCGGCGCGAACTCGGGCGGCGCCGCCGGAACCGGCGCGGCGGCGGCGGGGGCCGGCGGCGGGGCGGATTTCCGCGCGCGGGCGGAAGGAGCGGAAGAAGAAATTTTGGTAGCCATGACCGTTGTCAAGAAGCGTTGCGGGCGAACCCCGGCTGGGAGGCGTTAGTCCCAGGCCAGCGTCTGGATGAAATCGGGCGCCAGGCCGGCGATAAACTCCGCCAGCAGCCGCCCGACGCGCTGCACATCTTTAAGCGCCACGATTTCCACGGGCGTATGCATGTTGCGCAGCGGCAGGCTGACGACCATGGTGGGGAAGCCGGCGCGCGCCACTTGAATGCCAAAAGCGTCCGTGCCGGAATGGCTGGCCATCACCTCCAGCGACGTGTCCATTTCGAGCCGGTCAGCCGCGGCTTTGAGCGCGGCCTGCACGCCGGGATGGATGTTGGGGCCGAGGCCCAGCACCGGCCCGCCGCCCAGCGGGAAGGTGCGGTCGGCGAATTCTTTCACCGCCGGGCCGGCGCCGTGGGTCACGTCCAGGGCGATGGCGAGCTGCGGGTTGAGCGCGAAGGCGGCGGTGATAGCGCCGCCCAGCGTCACCTCTTCCTGGACGGTGGCGACGGCGGCCACGTCCCAGCTGTGGGCGCGCCGGCGGAGTTCGTCCAGGGCGGCGGTCACCGCCGCCACGGAGGCGCGGTTGTCCAGGCGGTTGGCGGCCAGCAGGCCGCCCGCTAGATCGCGCGGCGGCTGGGCCAGGGAGATGACGTCCCCGACCTGCACCTGGGCGGCCACCTGCTCGGCCGGCAGGCCCAGATCCACCAGCAGTTCCGTCACCGGCACCACGCCCTCGCGGTTGGCTTTGGGCAGCAGGAAGGCCGGCGGCTGAACCACCACGCCGGGCAGATCGGCGCGGGCGTGGACGGTAACCGGCTGGCCCGGCATGACGCGCGCGTCGATGCCGCCCACCGCCACCACGCGCAGGAATTCGCCGGCCACCTGCGTCACCATCAGGCCGATGGCGTCCATGTGCGCGGCCAGCATCAGGGTGGGGCGCGGCGCGGCGCCGGTCCCGCGCTGGATGGCCCACAACGAGCCCAGCCGGTCCACCTGGACTTCGTCGGTCAACGGCGCCCAGGCGGCGCGGATGAGATCGCGGATGCGGCCTTCATGACCGGAGATGCCGGGCGCGGCGCACAGGCTTTTGAGATGGGCCAGGAGATCCATAAGCGGCGGTGTTTAAGGAGTCGCGGTGGCCGTCGGCGTATCCGTCGGCGGCGGGGTGGTGGGCGTGGCGGGGGGCGGCGCGGCCGTCGTCGCCGTCTCGGTGGGGGGGGCGGTGGCGGTCGCGGTCGCCGGCGAAGTGGCCGTGGCCGTGGCCGGCTCAGGCGTCACGGTGGCCGTGCCGGTGACGGTGGGCGACGGTGACGGGGTGAGGGTCGCCGTGCCGGTGGGCGTGCCGGTGGGCGAGGGCGTGAACGTGGACGTGGGCGTCAAGGTGGGCGTCCGCGTCGGCGGGATGAACTGGGTGGGCGTGGCGCGCAGGGTGGTGGTGGGCGCGCCGGGCAGGGCCGAGGCGGTGGGCGGCGCCGGCGTGAGGCTGGCGGCCAGCGTGGGGGCGCTGGTGGCGGTCGGGATGGTGATGGGCGTGAAGAGCGGCCCGCCGGTGACCGTGGCCAGCAGGGTGGGCGTGGGCGCGCCGCCCGGACGGTCGGGGGCCAGCGCCAGGGCCACAAAGCCCAGGCAATAAAAAGGCAGGGTGAAGAGAATCAGGCCAGTCAGGATGGTATAGGTCCGCTGGCGGACGCGATGGGCGTCGGGTTCCATCAGAATCTCATGGGTCTCAAAGGCGGGGCAACGGCCGGGATAATAGCAGAGATAGACGAAATGCACAAAGCGCCGGCCCTTTATCGCCGGGTGAGGCGTAGAAAATCTGTGCTTGACCGGCGCGAACATCCGGTCTAGAATAAGCCGTGTACTCGCTCATTTGTGCGGCCTGCCCAGCAGGCCGCTCTGGGAGGCAGGCGCAGATGGCCAAAGGCAAACTTTCTCCGCGGCAGCAGGAGATCCTCAAATTCATCGGCCGGTTCACCGGCGAGCGCGGCTATCCGCCCACCATCCGGGAGATCGGCGAGGCGGTGGGCATCTCCTCCACCTCCGTGGTGAACTACAACTTGAACAAGCTGGAAAAAGAGCATCACATCATGCGGGACTTAAAAGTCTCGCGCGGCGTGCGGCTCTCGGAGACCGCGCGCCGGCCGGCCGTGAGCGAGGTGTTGAACATCCCGCTGGCCGGCTTCATCTTCGCCAGCCAGCCGGTGCTGGTGGGGGATACCGCCCAGACCAGCGCGGACGAGTTCCTGGAATTGACGCGCGGCATGGTGCCGGAAGGCAATGACTTGTTCGCCCTGCGCGTCAAGGGCGATTCGATGATCGACGCCATGGTCAGCGACGGCGACATCGTGGTGATGAAGAAGACCGACCGCGCCCGCAACGGCGACATGGTGGCGGTCTGGCTGACTGACCGCAACGAGACGACGCTGAAATACTTCTACCAGGAAAACGGGCGCGTGCGCCTGCAGCCGGCCAACCCCACCATGCAAGCCATCTTCGTGGAGAACCCGGCGCAGGTGGAAGTGCAGGGCAAGGTGGTGCTGGTGATGCGCCAACTGGCGCCCTAAGCGGCGCGTCAGCCATCTCAAGGTCGGGCCGGTGGCCCGGCCTTTTTTTATTTCCGGCCCCGCCGCGGCCGGCGCTTCGTTATAATGGCGCGCAACCCAGCCCGCTTTCCACAAAGGATAACGCCCGTGGCCGACCGCTTGATTCTATTAACCAATGACGATGGCATTCACTCGCCCGGCTTGTGGGCGGCCGCCGCCACGCTGCAAGCCTTGGGCGAGGTGGTGGTGGTGGCGCCGCAGAACCAGTGCACCAGCATCGGCCGCAGCATGCCCACGCACTCCACCGGCCGCATCGCCACGCTGACCCAGGCACACGCCGGCCGCGTCTGGACGGCGTACGCCGTGGACGGCACCCCGGCCCAGGCCGTGCAGCACGCGCTGTTGGAGATCTTGCCGCGCCGGCCGGACCTGGTGGTGGCCGGCATCAACTACGGCGATAACGTCGGCACCGGGGTCACAGTCTCCGGCACGGTGGGCGCCACGCTGGAGGCCGCCAGCTTTGGCGTGCCGGCGCTGGCCGTCTCCCAAGACACCGATCCCGAACACCATTACAGCCACTCGGAGGAGGTGGATTTCTCCGGGGCCGGCTACTTCACGGCCTACTTCGCCGCGCGCATGCTGGCTGCGCCGCTGCCGGCGGACGTGGACATCCTGAAAATCGAGGTGCCGCGCCACGCCACGCCGGCCACGCGCTGGCGGATGACGCGCCTCTCGCGCACCCGCTTCTACTTCCCGGTGAAGGCGGAGCGGCTGGACTGGAGCCAGCCGGGGCCGCTGGGCTACCGCGTGGAGATCGAGCATGACCGGCTGGAGCCGGATTCGGATGTGCGCGCCGTGGCCGTGGACGGGGTGGTGGCCGTCACGCCGCTCAGCGTGGACCTGACCTCGCGGGTGGACCTGGACAGCCTGGCGCGCCAGCTGGCCGGCTAGCCGCGTTTGACGAGACCCCGCGCCGGTGGTACAACCAGCGCCACCCCAATTCACTGCATGAGGCTGATATGCGAAGCGTGCTCGGCGTTCTGCGCGTGCTGTTGATCGTCGTTGTGGCGCTGGCCGTGGTGGCCGGCGTGTTCCTGGGCTACACCTTCACGCGCGCGGTCCCTCAGACCAGCGGCACGCTGCGCGTGGCCGGCCTGACCGGCCCGGTGGAAGTGCTGCGCGATGCGCACGGCATCCCGCACATCTACGCCGACACCGAGACCGATCTGTTCCTGGCGCAGGGCTACGTCCACGCGCAGGACCGTTTCTATCAGATGGATTTCTGGCGGCACCAGACGGCCGGCCGGCTCTCTGAGCTGTACGGCTCGGGCGTCGTCGGCACCGACCAGTTTCTGCGCACCATCGGCTGGCGCCGCGTGGCCGAGCAGGAGTACGCCAGCGCCGGCCCGGATACCAAAGCCGTGCTCGACGCCTACGCCGCCGGCGTCAACGCCTATATCGGCTCGCGCGCGCCGGCGGACCTGAGCCTGGAATACACGCTGCTGGGCATCACCGGCCCCAAGAATTATCAGCCGGAACCGTGGTCGGCCGTGGACACCCTGGCCTGGGGCAAGGCCATGGCCTGGGATTTGGGCGGCAACCTGGATGATGAGATCCAGCGCGCCGACCTGCTCCAGCAGATCGGAGCCGAGAAGACGGCCGAGTACATGCCCGCTTACCCGCATGACTTTCATCCCGTGATTGTTCCCGATCCCGCGCTGGGGGCGGTGGATTTCGGCGCCTTGCGCGCGCGGGTGCGCGGCGTTCAAGACCAGATCGGCGGATACTTTGAGGGCATCGGCTCCAACGACTGGGTGATCGCCGGCAGCCGCACCACCACCGGGATGCCCCTGCTGGCGGATGACCCGCACCTCAGCATTCAGATGCCGTCCATCTGGTATCAGGTGGGCCTGCACTGCCGGACGCTCTCGGCCGCTTGCCCCTACGATGTGGTGGGCTACTCGTTCGCGGGCGTGCCGGCCGTCATCATCGGCCACAACGCCCGCATTGCCTGGGGCGTCACCAACACCGGCCCGGACGTGCAGGACTTGTTCATCGAGAAGCTCAATCCCAACAACCCGAACCAGTACGAGGTCAACGGCCAGTGGGTGGATATGCAAGTGCTGGAGGAGACCATCACGGTCACCGGCCGGATCAAACCCGATCCCGAAGAGCCGAACAAGGATTTGGGCGTCTATGACGCGGCGGCCAACACCTCTCAAGTGAAGGTCACCGTCCGCTACACGCGCCATGGCCCGCTGATCACGGACGTCTACGGGCTGGAGGACTTTGCCCGGCAAACCGGGGCGGCGCTGGAGGCCGGCCAAACGTACGGCGTGGCGCTGCGCTGGACGGCGCTGGAGCCGGGGACACTCTTCCAATCCGTGTTCAAGATCAACCGCGCCCAGAACTGGGACGCGTTCCGGATCGCGCTGCGCGATTGGGATACGCCCTCGCAGAACTTTGTCTACGCGGACGTGGACGGCAACATCGGCTACCAGATGCCGGGGAATATCCCGCTGCGCCAGAGCGGCGATGGCACGCTGCCGGTGCCCGGCTGGACCGACGCTTACGAGTGGACGGGCTACATCCCGTTCGATCAGCTGCCCTATTCTTATAACCCGCCGGCCGGCTTCATCGCCACCGCCAACAACGCCGTGGTCGGGCCGGAATATCCTTATCTGCTCTCCACCAACTGGGATCCGGGCTACCGCGCGGCGCGGATCGTTGAGCTGCTCCAGGCCAAGCCGCAGATCTCGATGGACGACATCGCCCAGATCCACGGCGACAATGAAAACCTGGGCGCGCGCGATATCCTGCCGTACCTGACCGCGCTGGAATTCGACGAGCCCGGCCTGCGGGCGGCCGTGGCGCAGCTGCGCGGCTGGGACCGGCAGATGCACATGGACTCGGCGCCGGCCGCGCTGTATGCGGCCTTCCTCAAGGCCCTGGTGGACGGCACGTTCCGGGATGATCTGCCCGAAGCTTACTGGCCGGGCAGCGGGCCGGGCAGCTGGCAGACCTTGCGGACCTTGCTGGCCCAGCCGCAGAGCGATTGGTGGGACGACCAGGGCACGGCGGCTGTGGAAACCCGCGACGACATCTTGCGCCGCGCGCTGGCGGACGGCTACGCCGCGTTGGAGGCCCAATTGGGCGAGCCCGACGACTGGAGCTGGGGCCGCCTGCATGGGGCCACCTTCACCAACGCCACGCTGGGCCGGTCGGGGATCGGCCTGGTGGAAGCGCTGTTCAACCGCGGGCCGTTCCCGGCCTCCGGCGGGAGCGGCATCGTCAATGCCACCGGTTACAACAGCAACCGCGACGCCGCTGGCCAGAACCCGTACGCGCTCACGTCGGTGCCGTCCATGCGGATGATTGTGGATCTGGCCAATCTGGAGAACACGCGCATGATCCACACCACCGGCCAATCCGGCCACGCGTTCAGCCCGCATTACATCGATATGGCGGACGCGTGGCGCCTGATTGAGTACAACCCCATGCCCTTTGGCCGCGCGGCCGTGGACGCCGCCGCCCAGACGCGGTTGACGCTGACCCCGTAAAGGATGCGCTTAGAGCGGACGCTCCCAGAGACGACCCGGCGCGCTATAACGCGCCGGGTCGTCTCTGTTGTTTTAGCCATCAGCGTGGGGAGCGCGACGGCCTGCGCGCCGCAGCCGGCGCCCCCGCCGGCCACCCGCACCGTGAGCGCGCCCACCGCGCCGGCGGTGAGTTCGGCCGCGCCGCCGCTCCCCACCGCCGCCCCCACCGTCACGCCCCCGCCGGC
>JAGOBN010000006.1 GCA_017999235.1 Anaerolineales bacterium
ACCTCCACTAGATCAGCTTCCCGGCGCGGATTGGAGCCGGGCAGATCCACCAAGACCAGATCAGCGCCGCGCTCGGCGATGATGGCCTGGGCCACTTCCGCCCCGGTGTATGCCACGCGCAGCGGCAGCCGCAGGGCTTCCGCATACACGCGCGCCTGGCCGATGGCGCCGGCCCGGAAGGTATCCGCGCACACCCACGCCACCCGCAGGCCATGCGTGCGCGTGTGCAGGGCGGCCAGTTTGGCGGCCACGGTGGTCTTGCCGCTGCCGCTGGCCCCCACCAAACACACGACGCGCGGCGCGGCGCCCGCCGCGGCCGGCGCCGCCAACGCCCCACTGCCCCAGACCCGGACATCGGCTTCCAATTGGCGCTGAAGATGCTCGCGGACTCGGCTGGCGACTTCCACAGCGCGCGGACTGAGGCTGGCCTGGCAGGCGGAGAGCGCCGCCTGCACCCGTCCGGCTTCCACACCCTGCTCCGCCAATTGCTGCTGCAACACCAGCAGCGGCGCGGGCGCGGCCGGCGCGGCGGCTGGCGCCGGCGCCGTCACTTCCGGCGCCGCCGGCTTGACCGGGGCCGCCGGGCGCGGCGCGGCGGCCGGCGTCTCAGGCTGGCGCTGGCTCTTCATCTCTTCCAGCAAAGCCTTGATTTCCGCCGCCTTCTCGGCGTAATGGCCGGGGCCTTCGGGCGGGGCCGGCTTGGGCCGCGCAACGGGTTTGGGCGCGCGCGCCAGCTTCGGCGGCACGTTCGACACAGCCGGCCACTCCGGGGCCGCCGCCGGGGCGGCCGGCAGCGCGGCGACCTCGACGCCCGGCTTGCGCCAAATCTGCCAGGCGGGCCCGCCGGGCGCGCGCCGCACGGACACGATCAGGGCTTCCGGCCCCAGCGCCAGCTGCACGGCTTGCAGGGCTTCCGCCATTGTCGCGGCGCGGAAAGTGCGGGCCGCCGGCGGCGGCACGGTCGCGTTCTTGTTCATGTCAGCCTCTCTCCGGCAGCTCGACCAAACCGAGCGCCTGCACCTGGGTGCCGGTGCTAATCTCGGAAAAAGCCAGCACCACCAAGTTGGGCAAGGAGCGCTCGACCAGGCGGCGATACGCCAAGCGCAATTCGCGGGGGCACAGCAGAATCGGCTGGTAACCGGTCTGCGCCAGGCGCTCCATTTGCTCGCCGGTCCGCAGGATCAGCTGCTGGGCCAAGCCCGCGTCAATTTGGAAACCCAGGCCGCGATCGGCCGGCCCCAGGGCCGCCTTGAGCACCGCCTCCAGCTGCGGGGCGAGCGTGAAGACATGCAGCCGGCCGTCCTCCGAGCGATACTGATTGGACAGGGTGCGCGCAAATGTTTGGCGCACGGCCTCGGCCAGCACATCCGGGTCACGGGTGACGCGGGCGGAGTTGGCCAGGACTTCCAGAATCCCGGCCAGATCGCGGATCGGCACGCGCTCGCGCAACAGATTACGCATCACATCTTGAACTTCGCCCAGGGTCAGCAGATCCGGCACCAGCCCGGTGACCACCGCCGGCGAGGACTGCTTCAACCGGTCCAGCATCTCCTGCACTTCCTGGCGGCCGAGCAAGGTCGGCGCCTGGGCGCGGATGACTTCGGTGAGATGGGTGCTGACCACGGTGATGGCGTCCACCACGGTATAGCCCAGCATTTCGGCGCGGCCGCGTTCGGTCTCCGGGATCCACACCGCCGGCAGCCCGAAAGCCGGCTCGGTGGTGGCAATGCCCGGCAGGGCCTCGGCGCCGACATCGGAACCCGGGATAGCCAGACAGCGGTCGAGCAGCACATCGCCGCGCGCCACTTCCTCGCCGCGGATCTTCAGGCGGTACGCGTTGGGCTGCAGCCGCAGATTGTCGCGAATGCGCACTTTGGGCAGCATCATGCCCAGTTCCGTGGCCATCTGCCGGCGGATGGACGAGATGCGGCGCAGCAAGTTCTCGGGGCGGTCTTCACTCACCAGCGGGATCAGGCCGTAGCCGATCTCAATCTCCAGCGGATCCACCACCAGCAGGCCGGCCAGTTCTTCCGGGCCTTCCAACGCCGGGGCGGCGGAGGCGGCGGGCGCGGCCAAGGCCGCCGGCTTCTGGCCGGCGCGCCAGACGGCGTACGCGGCGCCGCCCAAGGCCCCGCCCACCAGCAGGAACGGCACGGGCGGGAACCCCGGCACCAGACCCAGCCCGCCGATGAGGCCGGCCACGATGATCAGCACGTTCAGGTTCGAGAGCTGCTTGACCACATCGCTGCCCAGCGAGTTGTCCGAGGCGGAGCGGGTGACGATCAGGCCGGTGGCGGTGGACACCAGCAGGGACGGGATCTGGATGACCAGGCCGGCGCCGACGGTCAGCAGCGTGTACAACTGCAGGGCCTGCATCAGGTCCAAGCCGCGCTGCCAGATGCCGATGACGAAGCCGCCCAGAATGTTGACAACCACAATGACGATGGCGGCGGTGGCGTCACCGCGCACGAACTTGCTGGAGCCGTCCATCGAGCCGAAGAAATCCGCCTCGGTCTGAATGGCTTTGCGGCGGGCGCGCGCGTCCGTCTCGTCGATCAGGCCGGCGTTCAGGTCGGCGTCAATGGAGAGCTGCTTGCCGGGCATGGCGTCCAGGGTGAAGCGGGCGGCCACCTCCGCCACGCGGCCGGCGCCGTTGGTGATCACCAGGAACTGGATCACCATCAGCATCAGGAAGACCACAATCCCCACCACGTAATTGCCGCCCACCACAAAATCGCCAAAGGTGGCGATGACTTTGCCGGCGTCGCCGTTCAACAGGATGGAGCGGCTGGTGGCGATATTCAGGCCCAGTCGGAAGAGGGTGACCAGCAGCAGGATGGACGGGAAGGCGTTGAAATCCACCGGCCGCGGGATGTACATAGCCAGCAGCATGATACCGATGGACAAGGCGATGTTCAGGGCCACCAGCAGATCCAGCGCCACCGGCGGCAGCGGCACGATCATCAAGCCGACGATCAGCAGCAGGGCGACGACCAGCACCACGTCTCGGGAGCCAAACAGGGCGCGCCAGCCAAAAGCGGGAGTTGCGGAGACAGCGGTCATGGGTATTAGTGGGCCACGGGTGCCGCGGGCGTCAGGTGGCGCGGCTGGGTCTTCAGCCGGTAGACGAAGGCCAACACCTCGGCCACGGCCTTATACATCTCCGGCGGGACTTCCTGATCAAGCTCCACCAGCCGATACAGCGCGCGGGCCACGGGCGGGTTTTCCACCACCGGCACCCCGTGCGCCAAAGCGGTCTCGCGGATCCGCAGGGCGATCAAGGCGGCGCCTTTGGCCACCACCAGCGGGGCGCGCATCGCTTCGCGCTCGTACTGGAGCGCCACGGCAAAGTGCGTCGGGTTGGTGATCACCACGTCGGCCTTGGGCACCTTGCTCATCATGCGCTGGCGGGCGATGCGGCGCGCCTGCTGGCGGATGCGGCCTTTGATGACCGGGTCGCCTTCCTGCTGTTTGGCCTCTTCCCGAACTTCCTCTTTGGTCATCTTGAGCGACCGCATCAGGTTCCAGCGCTGATACGCGTAATCCGCCAGCGCCAGCACCAAATACGCGCCGGCGACCTGCCAGCCTAAGCCGATAGCCAGGCCTAGGACGGCCGCCACGGCGTCGTACAAATTAAACTGGCCGAGCATCAACACCTCGGCGCTGTGGCCATTCCAGTAGGCGTACGCCAGCCAGCCGATCACCACCAGCTTCAAGAGCGCCTTGCCGAGCTCCACCAGCCCCTGGGTGGACAGCAGCCGCTTCAGGCCCGAGAGCGGGTTGATGCGGTTTAGGTCAAAGAACGGGCGCTCCGAGGTCAACAGCAAGCCGATCTGCGCGACGGTGACCGCCACGCCGGTCACGAGCAGGCCCACCAAGATGGTCCCCAGGCTGGGGGCCAACAACATCAGGTCTTCCACCACGAGCGCGCGCAGCTGAGCGCCGGTCAGTTCGTCGGTGGGCAGATGCGTGATGGCCGTGATCATCACTGAGCGCACCTTGGCCAGCAGATCCGCGCCGGGGCCCGTCAACAGCCACAATCCCATCATCAATGCGGCGGCGGCGTTCACTTCGAGGCTGCGCGCCACCTGGCCGCGGTTGCGGGCTTCACTCAGGCGCTTGCCAGACGGGGCTTCGGTTCGCTCGGCCATGCCGTCAGGCTCCCAGCAGCCGCAACATGCGCGGCCCCATCAGCCGCAGCAGGTCACCCAGCACGGGCGTCAGCACCACCAGCGCCAGCATCACCGTCAGCACGCTCAGGCCCACCTTCAAGGGCGCGCCCAAGAAGAAGACCTGGACCTGGGGCGCCACCCGCGCCAGCAAGCCCAACGTCACATCCGCGAGGAAGGCGGCCCCCAGCACCGGCAGCGCCAAGAGCACGCCGGCGCCGATCAGGGTCATCGTCAGGCGCAAAATGGGATCGGCGGCTTGGATGGGATCACCCAGCCACATCGCCGGCAGCGGACTGTTTACAGGCAGGACGACAAAGGTCTGCTGTACGGCCACCAGGACCAGATGATGACCATTGAGCACCAGGAAGATGAGCGTCATCACCAGCATGAAGAACTGATCTACCACTGTGCCGGACGACTCGAAGGTCGGGTTGAGAACCCGCCCCGCCCCAAAGCCGCCCCCCAGGCCCATCAGCTCGCCGGCGTATTGGCCGACGCCAAAGGTCAGCACCACCGCAAAGCCGGCCACGGTCCCGATGATCAATTCCCGGAAGAGCGCCCCCGCCAAAGTCAGCGCCGGCAGGCTGTCCGCCTCGGCCGGCAGCGGCTGCCAGGGGATCAGCACCGCCGTCAGCAGCAAGCCCAAGGCGATTTTGACCTGCGCGGGCACGGTTTGGCCGGCCAGCACCGGCACATGGATCAGGATCGCCATGAGCCGGGTGAAGGCCAATAAGAACAACTGGGCTTGGGCAACGGATATCGTCATAGATGTGGTCAGGCCCGTGGGCGGCCTGCTCAAGCTTTACGATACCGGCCCGGTAGTGGATTGTCAGTAAACGGTCGATGAAGCAGCAGTAAAAAGCGGCTAAAGGCGGGGGACGGGCCTAAAGTTGCGCGGGGTTTGGTCGAGGGGCAGCCAGCGCGCCGCGGACGCGCTCCGCCAGGTATTCCGGGCGGTACGGCCGGACAATAAAATCGGAGGCGCCGGCCGCGCGGGCCTGCTGCACCACTTCCCGCAATCCCAGCGCGGAAATGGCCAGGATGGGACACGCCGGCCCGAGCTGTTGGCGCAATTGCCGGATGGTCTCCAGCCCGCTGAGCCGCGGGAGCAGCAGGTTCAACACCACCGCCTGCGGGCGCGCCTGCGCCGCCTGCGCCAGCGCCTCCACGCCATCCGCCACGGTCACAACCGTTACCGCCGGCTCCAGCCCGCGCAAAGCCGCCTGAGCCAGATCCCGCGCCAACGGATCGGGTTCCACCAACAGCAGGGTCACGCCCGGTTCATCCGCCATCGGGGCGCTCACAGCCCGGGCTGCCAGGGCATCTCGGCGCGCAGGCGCTCGAGGCCGGCCTCATCTAAGTGCAAGAGGCGCAGGGCTTCGGGATGCGGCTCGGCGGCCGTCGCCACCAGCTTGGGCGGCCGCGCCGGCAGCGCATCGGCGATGTTGACAATGGCGGCCAATTCCGGCCGGACGCGCGCCAGGGTGGGCCAATGATGACAGCGGATGGCCTCCGCCAGGGGCAGCGGAAACTGCCAGCGGGCGGCCAGCAGGCCGCCGACCGCGCCATGATCCATCCCAAACAGCTGTTCTTCGGCCTGCCAGAGCGTGCAGTGCTTCATCCGCATGAGGTCGATGATCACCGCGTGGCCGGCCCGCACATATTGATCCAGCACCAGCTTGCCAATATCGTGCAGCAAGCCGGCGACGTACGCCTCTTCGGCGTCCGGATAGCGGGTGCTCTCGGCCACATAGCGGGATAGACTGGCGGTGATGACGGCGTGGTCCCACAATTCCTGGCCGGACAGCCCGTAGCCGCTCAACCGGCGCGTCAGCAACGTGGCCGTGGCGGCGCCCAACACCAGGGATTTCACCCGCGTAAACCCCAGCCGGGTGACCGCCTCCTGGACGGAGGCGGTGCGGGTGACGCCGGCGGCCGAGGCGGAGTTGGACAGGCGCAGCACATCGGCGGCCAGCGCCTGATCCAGCCGCAGCAGATGCGCCACCTGATCCGCGCCGGAATCGGGGTCATCCAGGGCCTGGACCACGCGCACGGCGCTGGTTGGCAGCGGCCGGACGCGGTCAACGTCCGCCAAGATCTCACCTAATCGATTGGCGCCGGCCGGCGCGGGCGGCGGCGCGGGTTTCGTCCACGGCAATCGCATGCGGACCTCAGATCAATAGGGCAGCGTCGGCAGACTGCGGAACAGATTAGCCGTGTACGCCAGCAGCTGCTGGGCCATCCAAGACCCCAGCACCGCCAGCACCAGACCGACCCCGACAACCTTGGGGATAAACGTCAACGTGGCCTCATTGATTTGCGTCGCCGCCTGGAACAGGCTGATCAAACTGCCGATGAGCAGGCTCGCCAGCAAGGTCGGCGCCATCAGAATCAGGGCCATCATCAGGGCGTTTTGCGCGAAATTGAGAACAAAGGCTTCCGTCATGGCGGGTCCTCAGCGGAAACTGGTCATGAGCGATTGGGCCAGCAGATACCAGCCGTCCACCATCACGAACAGCAGGATCTTGAACGGCAGCGACACCAGCGACGGCGGCAGCATCATCATGCCCATGGCCAGCAGCACGCTGGAGACCACGATCTCAATGATGAGGAACGGCATATAAATGACGAACCCCATCATGAAAGCGGTCCGCAACTCGCTGATCACGAAGGCCGGCAGCAGGGTCAGCGTGGGGATATCTTCCAGCGTCTGGGGTTTGGCCTGGTGGCTCATCTCCAGGAACAAAGCCAGATCCTTTTCACGCGTCTGGCGGAACATGAACTCCCGCAGGGGCGCCGAACCAAGTTCAAACGCCTGGGTCTGGTCAATTTTGCCCTGGTTGTACGGCTGCAGAGCTTCCTGGTCAATCCGCACATAGACCGGGCTCATGATGAAGAACGTCATCAGCAGGGCCAGGCCCACCACCACCTGGTTTGGCGGCGCGGACGGCGTGCCGATGGCATTGCGCAGCAGTGACAGCACGATGATGATGCGCGTAAACGAGGTCATCAACAGCAGGATGGCCGGCGCCGCGGTCAGCACCGTCAGCAACACCAGCAATTGCACGCCGGAGCTGACCTGTTCCGGCGCGCCGCCCGGATCCACCGTCAGGGTGACGCCCGGCGCGGCGAGTTCAGGCGACCCAGCGCAAGCCGTGAGGGCCAGCAAGACGAAGCCCCCCACAGCCAGCCGTCCCCATTGCCGGTTCATGCCGCCTCCCCGGAGCGCGGAGCGCCCTCGGCGCCGGTCAGCGCGCGGCCCAGCGCCGCCGAAAACGCCGGCTGGGACCGCGGGGCGCTGGCAGCCGGCGCCTCCGCGTGGTCCAATTCCGCGAGGAGCGTGAGGCTTTGGTCCGTGGCGCCGACCAGGAACACCTGCCCGCCCGCCCGCACCAGATGCAGCGCCTGGCGCGGGGACAAGCGCGTGGTCTCGAGCACCGTCACCTGCCGCGCGGCCGACGTAAACAGGCCCGCCGTCCCGCCCGGCCAGCGCCGCAGCGCAAACAAACTGGCGTAGATCAGCGCGATCACCAGCCCCAGCTTCAGCATGACATCCAACACCAGGCCGCCGCCGGCCAGGGGATCGTCAGCCGGCGCGGCGGCCGCGCCGCCCCCGGCCGCCGCCGCCCAGGCGAGCCCGCCCAGGCTGACCACCCCGGCCGCGCCCACCGCCCAGGCGCGCCAGCGCGGGCCGGCCGTAAGCCAGCGCCCGAACTCAGCTTGCCACCGTCCGTTGATCATTCTCAGATCTCCCGGCGGCCGCCGGCCACGATTTCGGTAATGCGGATGCCAAACTTGTCATCCACCACGACGACCTCGCCCCGCGCCATCAGCCGGTCATTCACCATCACATCCACGGCTTCGCCGGCCATCCGATCCAGTTCCACCACTGAACCGCTCTGCAGCTCCAGCACCTGCCGCACGGACATCCGCGTCCGCCCCAGTTCGACGGTCACCCGCAGCGGCACATCCATGAGCAGGTCCAGGCTGGCGGTGTCGCCGTTGGAGTTCGCCGGGCTGGTGAGCGGCTCAAAGCGCGCCGGCCGGACGTTGACCGCCGGTTCACCGTCGTCCATCGCAAAGCCCGAACGTACCGAAGGGGATTCAGACATAAGTTCGCCTCATCTCAAGCTATGCATCGATTAGTTGGCGGCGTCGTTCGGGTCAAGCGCGCCGGCAATCTGGACCGCCAGCCGGCCGTCCAAAATGCCGGCCCGCCCAAGAAACTGCTCGCGCTCGCCGACGCAGATCGTCAGGTCCTCGCGCGCCTTCTTATCCAAGCGAATCACATCGCCGGGGCCAAGCCCCAGCAGCTCTTGCACGGTCAGCTCAGCCCCGCCCAAGACCACCCGCAGGATCACCGGCAGCTGCTGCACACCCTTCACCGTGCGTTCGCGCACGACATCATCCGGGCGGTTATCCCGGCCGCTGATCCAGACATGCGGGTTCAGCACGTGCGCCACCGGCTTGAGCGTCGAGAAGGGGATGTAGATGCTCATGGTGCCGGTGGTGCCTTGGATGGTGATCTCAAACGTAATCAGCACGACACGGGCATTGCCCATCATCATTTGCACCCAGTGATGATTAACCGTGCTGTCTTCCAGCTGCGGTTCCAGCGCCACCACCTTGCTCCAGGCGGCTTTGAAATCGCCCAGCATATACTCGACGGTGCCTTTTACCAGCGACTGGCCGATATCGGTGAAGGGCCGCGGCTTCTGATCCCCGGGGCCGGCGCCTCCCAGCAGCCGTTCCAGGATCACGCCCATCAGATCGGCGCTGATCACCAGCACCAGCCGGCCCGGCAGCGGCTCCAGCGCCATCACATGGAAGAGCGTGCCCGGCGGCAGGTCCTTGAGAAAATCGTCGGAGCGCCCCTGCTCCATGTGGACCATGCGGGGCCGAAATTCCGTGCGCAGATAGGGCGGCAGCGAAGTCGTCAGGCGTTCGGCCAGATTCTCATGGATCAACTCGATCGCCCGCATCTGATCCTTGGAAAACCGCTCCGGCGACCAGAAGTTGTAGGGGCGCACTTGTTTGCTGCCGGAAGCGGTGGCGCGCACGTCTTTGGCGGAGACGCCGGCCAACGACGCCATCGCCGGCGTGACCACGGGCGCGGGGGCGCCGCCGCTGCCGCCGATCAGGTTGGCGAGATTGACACTCTGCTCACTATGCGGTTGCTCAGCTTCCAGGGATCCGGCGAGCAGAGCGTCAATTTCGGCTTGGGTTAGCATCGGGCTGGGCCTCGCGCGTCAGCGCTGGATGGGCGGCTACTGCACCACGAATTCCGTGAAGTACACGGCGATCACCCCGAGATCGGGCAGGCGCTCATTCAACTGCACCAGGATCTCCTGGCGCAGCGCCTCTTTGCCGTCCACGGTGTAAATGCCTTCGAACGTCTGGCCGGACAGCAGGGTGGTGAGAATATCGTTGATGACCGGCAGGCGCTTGGTCATCTTGTCGTTGAAGGCGGTCACGGCGGGATCTTCCGTCGTCGCCTCGGCGCTGGCGCTGTGGCCGGCGGCGGCCGCTTCGGTCGTCGTCTCGGTGCTGGTTTCCGGCGGAGCCACCTCGATAGTGATGGTGGCCTTCAAATAGCGCCGGCCGCCCGGATCCGCCAAGTTGACGATCTTGGTGCCCGTCTCCACCATCACGCCTTGGCCGGGCTTGTAAATCTTGACGATCTGCGGCTCATCCGACGCCTCGGCGGTTGTCGCCGCGTGGGCCTCGGCCGTGGCCGTGTGGCCGCTGGCGGCGTCCGTGCTGACGGTCGGCAGGGCCGGCAGATCGCCGGCATACGTCAGATAAAACGGCTTGGGCAGATCGTCGGGCGCGAACATGATGTACCCCATCAGGATGTTCATCCCGAAGATCGACGTCAACACAATCCCTTGGACGACCTGGCCCACGATTTTGAAAGCCGGCGTCACGCGCTGCAAAATGGCGGTCATGGCTGCGTTTGACCTCCGTCGATCGTAACCGGCACGCCCTCTTGCAGCAGCGAGTCCGGCCCGATCGCATAACTATTCTGTTCCACCACGTACACCACGGCGATTTCGGCGCGCCGGTTGTAAGACCGGTGCTCCGGCGTGTCATTGGGGAAGAGCGGGTGGTATTCGCCGCGCCCCGACGCCGACAAACGTTCCGGCGACAAACCCTGGTCGATCAAATAGCGGACAATCGCGGCGCTGCGCGCCGCCGACAACTCCCAGTTGCTGGGGAAGCGCTCATCGGCCGGCGGCGCATCATCGGTGTAAGCGGTGACCCGCACTTCATTTTCAATTTTGTTCAGCATTTCCGCGATCTTGTCCAACAGCGGATAGGCTTCCGGCAGCAGCTCCGCCCGGCCGGGGATGAACAGCAAGCTCTCGCTCAACGACAACAGCACGCCTTCGATGTTGTTCTGGACGCTGACCCCGTTGGCGAGGTTGTTATCACCCAGCAGCCGGCTCAAATCCGAAGCGACATCCAGGGTGTCCGAGGAACGCTGCGGGAAACCATCCACTTCCACCGGCGCCGGCTGGGTGTCATCTTCTCCGCCGGTGGAGGCGTTGATGCCGGGGTCCACCACCAGCACCGGACCGCCGTCGCCGCCAAACGCGCGGCGCAGGCTCTCGGCCAGGCTCTTATAGCGCTGAATATCCGTCTGGCCCATCGAGTACAACACCACGAAGAGCACCATCAGCAGGGTGATGAAGTCCGCATAGCTGACCAGCCAGCGATCGCCGCCGCCGCCGTGGCTCATGGTTAATCCGCCCCCGCCTCAGCCGGCTTGCCGGCCTTGCCGGCCTCTTTCGCCGCCGCCTTGTCCGCCGCCACGCGCGCCTTGGGCGGCAGGAAGCCGCTCAGTTTTTCCTTCAGGATGCGCGGATTCTCGCCGGCTTGCAGCGCCAGCACGCCTTCCAGCAGCATGTGGCGAAAGGCCACTTCCTCATGGCTGTTGTGCTGCAATTTGCCGGCCAGCGGCAGCCAGAAGACGTTGGCGGTCAAAATCCCCCACAAGGTCGCCAGGAACGCCGCGGCGATGGATTTACCCAGGCTGCCCGGGTCGCTCAGGTTTTTGAGCACCGTGATCAAGCCCATGACCGTGCCGATAATGCCCATCGTCGGGGCAAAACCGCCCATCGAGTTGAGCAGGCCAATCCCCAAAGCATGCCGCTCCTGCATGTGCGCGATCTCAATCTCCAGGATGGCCCGCACCTGGGCCGGGTCCACGCCGTCCACCACCAGCATCAACCCGCGCCGCAGAAACGGGTCGTGGACTTTCTTGCTGTCCTCTTCCAGCGCCAGCAAGCCTTCCCGCCGCGCCTTGTCCGCCATCTTCACCAGGGCTTCAATCGAACCGGGGATGTCTTCCTTATGGCCCTTGATGGCGTGGAGCAACAACTGCGGGAAACCCACGATAGTCTTGAGCGGCACCGTGATCATGGCCGCCGCCAGGGCGCCGCCCACCGTCAGGATGACGGCCGAGGGATGCGCGAACAACTCGGCCGGCGAACCGCCGTCCATGATCATGACGACGATCACCACCACGATGCCCAGCACCAAGCCGATGATGGTTGCGAGATCCATTACTTCCGCTCTCCTTGCTCAACCAGCCGGGCGGCGCGCACCTCTTGGTGATAGGCCACCACCGCCCGCGCCACGGCGGCGGCCGGCTCGCGCACGATCAACTTGGTGTTGTCGGCCAGGGTGATGACCGTGTCCGGGGTCGCCTCGATGAACTTAATCAACTCAGCGTTGACGAAAAAGCTGGAGCCGTTGAGCCGGGTTACAGAGATCACAAACGCCTCGGGAGTCAGGTCAGGCCACACGACCAGCGATGGCCGTCTTCCCTGACGGTTTGACTCTACACGGCGGATTTTTGACTGTCAGTAAACGAGAAATAAAAGGGGAGTTAAGCAGCCCTAAACGGCGGAGGGGGGCGGCAGGACCGGCAAAACCACCGTAAACACGGTGCCGTGGCCCACCTGGCTGTCCACGCGGATTTGCCCGCCATGCTGCTTGACGATCCGGTGACAGGTGTACAGGCCCAGGCCGGTGCCCCGCCCGGCCTGCTTGGTGGTATAGAACGGCTCGAAGATCCGGTTGAGCCGTTCCGGCTGGATGCCCATGCCGGTATCGGCCACCAGGATTTGCAGGTCCGAGCCGTGCCGGCGCGTGCTGATGCGGATCTCGCCGCCTTCCGCCGACAACGCATCGCGGGCGTTCAACAGGAAGTTCAGCCAGACGCCCTGCAAATGATCCTGGCTGGCCTGGATCGGGGGCAAATCCGCGGCCAGATCCAACGTCAGGCGCAGGGCCGCGTCCCGCAGCAGCGGGCCGGCCACCGCCACCGCGTTTTGCAGCGTCAGGTTGATATCGGTGGGCGCGAATTCGTAGCGGTCCTGCCGCGCGAAATCCAGCAGATTCCGCACCACTTGCAGGGCGCGGTCGCTGGCCATGGTGATCAGGCTCACCGACTCCTGGCGCTCGTCATCCGGGGAGAGTTCCCGCTTCAAGAGCTGGGCATTGGCGATGATGGCCGCCAGCGGGTTGTTGATCTCATGCGCCACGCCGGCCGCCAATTGGCCCACCGCCGCCAGCTTCTCCGATTGCGCCAGCGAGGCTTCCAGCCGGCGCTTCTCGGTCACATTCTGCCCGAAGACCACCACCTGGATCGTCTGGCCGCGCTCATCCAGGATGGGGTAGGTGCTGATATCCCATTCCGACATCTGGTCGTCGGCGCCCCAGCGGCGCTCGGTGCGCTGGGCGTTCTGGCCGGCGTACAGCGTCTCAGCCATCCGGCACCCCGCACACGGCTCGGCGCGGTGGTACAGCGCCGTATGACACACCTGCCCCACCAGGCCGGAGAAGGGATTGGCCTCCCCGGCCGGCGCGGCCGCCGGCTCCGGGCTGGAGAGCTGCACGCAGGCGCGGTTCAACGCCACCAGGCGATAGGCGTGATCCACGATGTACATGGGATGCGGGATGCCGTCGAACAAGGCGCGCAGCGTGTTGCGCGACCGCATCACCTCCCAGCGGCTGGCTTCCAGATCCGCGTTGGCGATGGTGAGCTGATGGTACAGCCGGGCATTGTAGATGGCGTTGGCCACGGACGCCGCCATCGAAACCAACAGATCTTGGTCATGCGGATCAAAGGCGCCGCCGCGCTTGTTGACCAGCTCGATGGCCCCCAGCGTCTGGCCGTGGGCGATCAGCGGCGCGCACAGCACCGACCGCGGGCTGAAGCCGGTCGCCGCGTCCACATGGGCGGAAAAGCGCCCGTCGGCGGCGACGTCGTTCACCAGCAAAGGCCGGCCATCGCGCATGGCCTCACTGACCAAGCCGCGCTCCATGGGCATGGAGTACTGGAAGATCCAATCCGGGTCTTCGCCCAGGGTCTTCTTAAATATCAGCTCGCCGCGTTCCTCATCCAAAAGCAGCAGCGACGCCGCCTCCACATTCAGAATCTGCCGGATGCCGTCAATAGTGGAGGTCAGGATCTCATCCAGCTGCAAAGTGGAGGTCAGGGCCGTGGCAATCCGGTGCAGCGCGGCCTGTTCCTGGCTGGCGGCGCGCGCCGGCTCATCCCGCCGGGCGGTTTGCCAGAGCCGGCCCGCCAGCGGACCCAGCGCCGCCAACTGCCGCAGCGCCTCGGCCGGCCACGCCTCGCCCCCCAGACAGACCGCCCCCCGCCCGGCCTCGGGCAGTTCAAACGGCAGGATGGTCAGGGCCCCCAGGCCGGCGTCCACATCCGCCAGCCTCCGGCCGGCCGCCCGCGCCGCCTCCAGCTGCCGGCACAGACCACTCAACGGGTCCGCCAGCTGCGCGCGCCAAGCCGCCGGCAAGCCGACGGCGGCCAGCCACTCATAAGCGGATGCCCCCGCTGACCAGGCGATGCCGGCCGGCCGACCTTCCAACCCGTGCAGGGCCAGCTCCAGCAGCGTCTGCACGGCCAGGCCGGCCTCCACCCGCGCCGGCCAACGGTGGGCGGCTTCGCTGCGCAGCTCAGACGATAGATCCGGCCAGGCGGTCATACGGTGACGGTCAATCGCCGGAAGCGGAGACGGTGTATCCATGGCCGGACACCGTGCGAATAAAGGCCGGCGCATGCGGGTCACGCTCGATGCGCTCCCGCAGATTCTTGATGTGGACGCGCACCAGGTCCGGGCTGCCGGCGTCGGAGGGATAGTCCCACACCTCTTGCAGCAGGCGCATCGGCGAGAAGATCTGCCCGGGATGGCTCATCAGGTGATACAGCAGGTCGTACTGCACCGGCGTGAGCTGGATCTCGCCGCGCGGCGTGGCGACCTTGAAGGTGCGGGTATCCAAGGTGTACTCACCCACCACCAGCAAGGGGCTGAACTCCGGAGCCGCCGGCATGGGGTGGCGGGTGCGGCGCAGCACCGCGCGGACTCGCAGCAGCAGTTCGTCGACGTTGAACGGCTTGGTCAAATAATCGTCGGCGCCAGCACGGAACCCCGTGATCTTGTCTTCATCTTTGCTCTTGGCCGTCAGAAAGATGATGGGGGCCTCGGCCAGGAGCGGATCGGCGCGCATCTCGCGGCAGACCGCGTAACCGTCCATGCCCGGCATGATGACGTCCAACAGGACCAGCGCCGGCGGGCGCCGGCGGGCCATCTGCAGCCCCTGTACGCCGCTGTTGGCCACCGTCACCTGGAATTCGTGGCCGCGCAGCGAGCGTTCAATGGTGCGGGCGACGATCTCGTCATCTTCGATCACCAGGATTTCAATCGGGTCCATAGGTTCACCTTGTCGGGAGTAAAACGGTGAATGTGACGCCGCGGCCGGCCGGGCAGGCGGCCCGGATGGTGCCGGCGTGCTGCCGCGCGATTTCACGGCAGATGCTCAATTCTAAACCGGTGCCGCGGCCGATGGCCGGACCCGTATAATCCGGCTCAAATGCCATCTCCAACTGTTCGACCGGCAGCGGCCGGCCGTCATCGCTGACTTCGACCTGCACCTGCTCATCCGGCCCGAGCCGGGACGCCACGCGGATGAGGTGCGGGGCGCCGTCGTCGGTGCCATCCCGCGCCAGCAGCAGCAGGTTTACCCACAGGTCCTCCAGCTGCCGCGCATTGCCCAGCACCGGCGGCAGGCCGGCGGCCAGGTTGACTTCCAACTGCACGCCGATGGCCAGGATCAGGTCACCCACCAGACCGAGGGCATTGGTGACAGTCTGATTCACGTCTTGCGGCTCACGCGTGGCGGTGGCCGGCCGGGAGAAATCCAGCAGCCGTTGAACCGCCTGCTGGGCGCGCCAGCCGCCCCGTTCGATCGCCTCCAGCGCTTCGCGCTGCGGATCCGCGGCCGGGATCTCGCGCAGCAACAACTGCGTTTCGGCAATGATGGTGGTGAGCGGATTGCTGATCTGGTGCGCCACCCCGGACGCCAGTTCGCCGATGGCGGCCAGCCGCGCCGCCTGGGCCAAGTGAGTCTGGGCCGCCTGCACCTGGTCTTGGAGGCGCTTCCGGGCGGTGATATCCCGGGCCACATCCATCACGCCGATGACGCGGCCGGCGCTGTCCGCCAGGGCGGTGACACTGGAACTCACCCAAAATTCCTCGCCGGTGCGCCGCCGGCCGCGGCGCTCAGTGGTCAAGGGCTCGCCGCTGGACAGCGCGGGCAGTTCCGCCGGCGGCGTAAAAATGGTCAGATAACAGTTCGCCGCCATTTGGCCCAGCCACGTCTCCGCCGGCCAGCCATACAGGCTCTCGGCCGCGCGGTTCCAAAACGTAATCCGGCCGGCCAGGTCCCACACCACCACCGAATCATGGACATTATCCAGCAGCAGCGCCTGATACCGAATCTGCTCCAGGGAGCGCCGGTTGGCCTGCTGCAGGGCGTGCGTGCGCGCGGCTTTGCGGACCACTGCGCCGAGCACCCCCAGATAGTCGCCGGTCTTGACGATGTATTCCAGCGCGCCGTTCTGGATGGCCTGGGCGGCCACGCGCTCATCGCCGCGGCCGGTCACCATCACCACGGCCGTTTCCAAGCCGCGGGCCTGCAGTTCCTGCAGGGCTTTCAGGCCATTGCCGTCCGGCAGATTGTAATCCAGGGTGACGACATCATACGGGCCGGCGGCCAGTTTGGTCCACAGCGTCTCGAGATCGCCGGCCACCTCGGTGACAAAGTCTCCGGAAACGCGCAGAAACTCGCATGCCAGCCGGGCATGATCCTCATTATCTTCCACGATCAAGACGCGCAGCCGTTCACTCATCGTTGGCGCCTCTTAAGCCGCCGCCGGCCGGTCGCTGGCCGCCGGCCGATCGCCGGCCGCCGGGTCAAGGCCCGGCCAGTCAGCGTCCACTGGCAATTCCAATAGTTTGAGGATGCGGCGGGCCAGCTCGGCGATATCAAAGGGCTTGCTCATAAACGCCTCCACCCGGGCCACGTTCGTCGCCAGCAGCCGTTCGGCGCTGCTGTCCTTGGCGGAGAGCACCAGCACCCGCATCCCGGGATGGTGCGGCCCCTGGCGGATAGCTTCCAGCACCTGCCAGCCGGTCAGCCCCGGCAGCATCAAATCCAGGATCAACAGCTCCGGCTGCAGGCGGCCGGCCAGCTCGATGGCGGTGCGCGCTTCACGCGCCGCCGCCTGGCGCACCGGCAGACGCCCCAGGACCTTGATCAGGATATCCAGCGTGCGCAGATCGTCCTCCACGCACAAGACCAACGGCTGTCCCGCGCTCATCGCATCCCCCACGGCGCGAACTGCAGCGGCTGCCCCCGGCCGCCGGCCGGCCGCGCCAGCAGGGTCTCAATCGACCGGATCAACTCCCGCATCGCGCCATTCAGGGCGACCAGTTTGCTCAAATACGCGTCGGCGCCCGTGGCGTAACAGGCGCGCACGTCCGCCGGGTTATTGGAGGTTGTCAGCACGATCACCGGAACCCGTTCCCAGGCCGCCGCGCCGCGCAAAGCGCGCAGGACTTCCAGGCCGTCCACCTTGGGCAGTTTGAGATCCAGCAGCACGATATCGGGCAGGCCCAAGACCGGCGCCGGCGCGGGGTGGCGGACGTACTCCAGCGCCTGCAGGCCGTCGCTGAGGATCATCACCCGGACGGCGGCCGGCCAGGCCGTCTCCAGCACCGCTTGGATCAGCACGGCATGGTCAGGATTATCCTCGATCAGCAGCACCGAGCGTGTCATCCCGCGCCTTCCTCCGCCTCATCGCCGGCCGCCGCCGCCAGCGGCAAGGTAAAAAAGAATGCCGTCCCGGCGCCGGGCGCGCTCTCCAGCCAAATCCGCCCGCCCCGCCCCTCCACAATGCGCTTGACAATGCTCAACCCGACGCCGGTGCCGGCGACATCCACCTGCTTCAGCCGCTCAAAAGGCACGAAAATGCGCTGCTGATAATCCGGGT
Source organism: Anaerolineales bacterium (assembly GCA_017999235.1). The sequence continues at coordinate 17,536 of JAGOBN010000006.1, forward strand.
GGATCCCGATGCCATTATCTTTGACATAGAACTCAATGTGCTCGCCGCCAGCCGGCGCCGGCCGCAAGCCAGCCGCGGCGCGGTCCCCGCTGGCTGGCCGCCAGCCGATCTGAATGTGCGGGTCGGCCTGCGGACCCATGAATTTAACCGCGTTGGTCAGCAAGTTGGAGAACACCTGGCGCAGCCGCAAGCGTGAGTAGCGGACCACCGGCCATTGGACGGGCAGATCGAGCACCACCTGGCGTTCCGCCAGCGCGCCGGCCAGATCCAACAGCACCTCGTCCAGCACCGCTTGCACTGACACGCTCTCGTCCGGCTCTTCCTGACGCCCCACCCGCGAGAGTTCGAGCAAATCTTCCAGGAGCCGGCTCAGGTAATCGGCGTTCGTGGTAATCCGGCGCACAAAGGATTGGCCGCGCTCATCGAGCGCGTCTTGATACCGGGATTGCAGCAGGCCGGCAAAGCCGCGCATGGAGACCACCGGCGCCTGCAAGTCATGCGAGACCGTGTAGACGAAGGCCTCCAATTCGGCGTTCTTGGCTTCCAGCTGCACCGCCGCCTGCCGCATGCCGTCAAACAGCTCGGCGTTCCGCAGCGCCAGCGCCAATTGATCGGCGATGCCGCTCAGCAGATCCACGTCCGCGGCCGTCCACTTGCGCGCGTGCGTCACCTGCATCAAGCTGAAGGAATAGAGCCGGCCGGTGGATTGGTCCGGGATCGGCACCCAGACCAGTGAGCGCACGCCGTGCCGGTCCACCAGCCAGGTCCAATAGTCTTGCAGCGCCGGGTTGACACAGTCTTCGCTGGAGATGAGCACCTGGCCGGCCCGCAGGGCCTGGGCCACCTGCGCCAGGGCGCCGTCCAAGGCGGTGCGCCGCCGCAGTGAGCGGCGCTCGGTCAGCATCGGGTTCGTGTGCTCGTGATCGGTGATAAAGACGCCTTCCGTCCAGTCGAACAAACTGACCGTGCTGCGGTCCGCGCGCAAGCCGCGCCCCACGGCATCCACCGCTTGATACAGCATCTCGCCCGGATTGAGCCAGCTGTTGGCAATGTGGCTGAGATGCGTGAGCAGCTGCTCGCGGCGGGCCTGTTCCGCCTCGCGCTGGGCGCTTTCCAAACTCACCACGATGGTGGCCAATTGTTGGGCCAGGGTGCTGAGCTCCAATTCCCGTTCGACCGCCAGCAGCGCCGGCCCCCGCGTCCCCACCAGCAGCGCGCCGAAGGTTCGGCCGCTGGCGTGCATCGGCAGCGCCAGCTCCGCCGCAATCAACGGCTGGCCCAGGTTGTCCGCCAGGGCCGGGCCAGTCACCTGGATCACCTGGCCAGACCGGACGCACTGCCCGGCCGCCCCAACGCCCACTTTGAGGTAATACGCCGCCACCGGGATCCGGGATACGGCCGGACCGGCGACAGCGCTGAGCGCCAGATCATCCGCCTCCGGCTCCAATAAATACACCGCCACCAGCTCATACCCCAGGCGGCGCTGGATCAAATCGGCCGCCAGCTGGATGATTACGGCCAGGTCCCGGCCGGCCGCCGCCGCCTGGATCAGCGTCTGATGGACCTGCAAAAAGCTCAGCCGGCTCTCGGCGGCGCCGGTCAGTTTGGCCCAGCGCCACCCCACCCGGCAGGCATGCCGCAGCCGCAGCCGGAAATCCGCATCGGGGTGGTCGGGCGCGAGCACCACTTCCACCCCCTGCTCGGCGGCCAGGGTGTAGGCCGATTCCGCCTGGCCGGCGCCGGCCAGCAGCACCACCGGCGGCCAGGTCTTGAGGGCGGGCAAGGCCGGCCAGGTGTCCCAGGCCGCCACCGCCAATTGACAGCTCTCCAGCGCCGCCGCCGCCGGCAGGCCGTGGCCGATATCGGCGGCCGGCGCCAGCTCCCGCAGCGCCGCCTCGACCTCGGCGCGCCACGGCTCCGCCAGTCCGATCACCCAGAACTGGTTCACGCCCCAGCCTCGCGGGGCGGAGCCGGCGGCTGCGCGAGACAAGTGTTCAACATCTCCAAGCTAAACCGCCGATGTCCGCCGGGAGTCCGCAAAGCCGTAATCCGGCCCTGCAACTCCATCCGGCGCAAAGTGGACAGGCTGACCCGCAAATAGGCCGCCGCTTCGCGGGCCGTCAACAGCGTCAGCCGGGCCGGCGGCTCAGCGGTATGTTCAACCACGGTCAAACCCAGTCAAAAGTATCCAAATCATAGCGGGCCAATCATAGGCCGGCCGTTTGGACGCGTCCATAAATGGGGCGTAAACGTTCGGATAGAAAAAGCTTACCGGCGTAAAGACTATTTAGTGAGTTTTTACCCTAAAAATCCGACGGCTTCATACAATAGCCCCATGACCACTGCAATCTCCGGGCCAGCCGGCTCTCCAATCCCTTCCCCTGAACCCAGCCGGCGGCCGGCCCAGGCGCCGCGCACCGACCCGTTTGCCCAGCTGTTGACGATGCAGATGGATTGGCCGACCCTGGGCGGCTCGGACAGCGGCCAAGAATCGCCCGCCGGCCTCGCGGCCTTGAGCGGGAACGCGGCCCAGACCGGCCAAGGCGCCGAGCCGTTGTTGACGTTCACACTACTGCGGGTTTTGGAGAAACTCTTGGATGTTCAGGGTTCGCCGGCGCCGGCCATGCCGCGCGGCCTGCCCGTCAGCGGCCCCATCTCCCAAGGAGCGCGGGCCGGCCACCAGGCGGTGGATATTGCCGTCCCGGTGGGCTCCCCGGTGCGCGCGACGATGGCCGGCCAGGTGATCCACGCCGGCTGGAATAATGAAGGCTATGGCAACTTGGTCATCGTGGAAAACGGCGCCTACCGCACGTACTTCGCTCACCTGGAGTCGCTGCCGGTGACGGTGGGGCAAACCGTGACGGCCGGCCAACTGGTCGGCCTCTCCGGCAACACCGGCAACTCCACCGGCCCGCACGTGCATTACGAAGTGCGCTTCAACGACACCCCGATCGATCCGGACCTCCAAGCCTGAGCCGGCCCGCCGCGTCCCCCCTTGTACTCTGTCCGCCTGAACCCGATGGACACGGATTGCCCTTTGTAAGCGTCAACTTGACAGTGACCGTCCATCCCAATCAGGCGGACGGGGTACTAGCTTAGAAAGCGCACAAACTCCTCCGGCGGCGTCGGCGCGCCGAAGAAAAAGCCCTGGGTCTCATCACACGCATGGGCTTGTAGAAAGCCCAACTGCGCTTGAGTCTCCACGCCCTCGGCCGTGACCCGCAAATTCAGGTCGTGGGCCATGTCGATGATGGCGCGGACGATGGCGCCGTCATCGGCGGGCGTGGCGATATCGCGCACAAAGGCGCGGTCGATCTTCAAGCGGTCGACGGGCAGCCGCTTCAGGTAATCCAGCGACGAATAGCCGGTGCCAAAGTCATCGATGGCCAGGTGGACGCCCATGGCGCGCAAGTGGTGCAGTTTGGCCTGGATGTCGTCGGCGCCGGGCAGCAGCAGGCTCTCGGTCACCTCCAGTTCCAGATCATCCGGGGCGAGACCGGTGGCGCGCAGCGTCTCGGCCACCAACGCCACAATCTCCACGTGCCGGAACTGCCGGACCGAGACATTGACCGACAGGCGCAGCCGCGGGAAACCGGCCCGCGCCCAATGCTGGGCCTGCGCCGCGGCCGTGTGCAGCACCCACGCGCCAATCGGCACAATCAGGCCGGTCTCTTCGGCGACCTCGATAAACTGGGCCGGCGAGATCAGGCCCAGTTCCGGATGCTGCCAGCGCAAGAGCGCTTCCATCCCCGCCACCCGGCCGGTGGCCGCGTGGACCCGGGGCTGGTAATACACCTGGAATTCGCGCCGCTCCAGCGCCCGCCGCAGACTGCTCTCCAACGCCAGCCGCCGCGAGGCAACCGCGTACATGTCGGCGGTGTAGAACATATACGCGTTGCGGCCCTGCTCTTTGGCGCGGTACAGCGCGGCATCAGCGTGCTTGAGCAGCTCATCCGCCCCCTGGCCGTCTTCCGGGAACATACTGATGCCCAAACTGCCGGTGCAGAACATCTCCTGGTCCAGCACCTGATAGGGCGCCGCCAAGGCCGCCAGGATCTTCTGGGCGACTGTGACCACATCCGTAAGCTGGCTGAGGTCCTCCAGCAGGACGGCAAATTCATCGCCGCTCAGCCGCGCCACCGTGTCGCTCTCGCGCAGACAGGCGCGCAGCCGGCCGGCCGTCTCGCGCAGCAGCTGGTCGCCGGCGCCGTGGCCCAGCGTATCGTTGATGTTTTTGAACCGATCGAGATCCGCAAACAGCACGGCCACCGGGCGCTGATTGCGCTGGGCTTTGGATAAGGCCTGGCGCAGCAGATGATGAAAGAGCGCCCGGTTGGGCAGGCCCGTCAACGTATCCTGGTGGGCCAAGACGCGCACACGCTCCTCGGCCTGGTGCCGGGCCGAGAGATCCGCGAAGACCTGGACCACATGGGTCGGGTCCCCGGCGTCATCGCGCACCACGCTGGCGTTGAGCCAGGCCGGAAACAACTCGCCGGTCCACCGCCGGACCCAGACTTCCCCCTGCCACTGCCCTTGCGCGGCCAGGGCGGCGGCGAGGGGGACCGGCGGCGCGCCGGTACGCGGATCGGGCGCCAGGGCCGGCAGCGGCCGGCCGACGACGGCCTCGGCCGGAAAGCCGGTGAGGGTAGTGTAGGCCTGGTTGACGGACACAACCTGGGCCGCGGTATCCGTGATGACGATGCCCTCCGCCGCGCTGGCCAGGACGCGCGCGGCCAAACGCAAATCCGCCTCCGCGCGCTTGCGGGCGCCGATATCGCGCACCAGCAGCTGCGCGGCCGGCGCTGGGCCGGGGAAATAGCTGAAGGTGATTTCCACCAGCCGGGCGGGGCCGTCCGCCGGCAGGAGGGCCGTCTCCAACTGCCGCGTCACCGTCTGATCCGTGAGCACCTGGGTCAGGGCCGCCGCCAGCGCCGGCCGCGCGTCCGGCGCCACAAACGTCAAGAGGGAGGCGCCGGCGACCGGCTGCGTCTCGGGCAGCGCCAACAGCCGGCGCAGGGCCGGGTTGGCGAGTTGGATGAGGCCGGCCGCCGTCACCAGCAGAATGCCCTCCGGCGCCAGGTCCACCAGGCGCTCGAACTTCGCGCGCTCATCCAACAAGCGGCGATAGCGGTTGAGGCGCAGGATAGTCTCCACCCGCCCGCGCAATTCGGCGCGGTCAAAAGGCTTGGAGATAAAGTCGTCCGCGCCGGCCTCGATCCCGCGCAAACGGGAGGCCCGGTCATCCAGCGAGGTCACCAGGATCACCGGGACCTCGGCCAACTGGGGGTCAGCGCGCAGCCGCCGGCAGACTTCCAGGCCGTCCATGGCCGGCATCATCACGTCCAGCAAGATCAAATCCGGCAGCAGTTCCGCGGCTTTGGCCAGCGTCTCCGGGCCATCAGCCGCGAACGCCAAGGGATACCCCAGCGGCGCCAGCAGCGCCTGGAGTGTTTTCCGGTTAAGGGGTGCGTCGTCGGCGATGAGCACACACCTATTCGGCGTCATCACCGCAGCCTCCCCGCCGAGCCGGGCGGTTCAATTGAGCGTCGATGGCGGCGCGGAGAGCCTGGAAGCTCACCGGTTTGCTGAGGTAAGCATCGGCGCCGGCCGCCAGACAGCGCTCCCGGTCGCCGGCCATGGCCAGCGCCGTCACCACGATGATGGGGACGTGCCGCAGGCCGGCGGTGGCCCGCAGCCGGCGGGCCGCTTCCAGGCCGTCCAGCTCCGGCAGCTGCACATCCAGAATGACGACGTCCGGCCGCAGTTCCGCCGCGCGCGCCAGCACTTCCAGCCCGGTGCGCGCCACCACCAAGCGGCGATGGCACCCGTCCAGATAGCGGGCGAAGACCTGCAAGTTGGCCTCATTATCATCCGCCAGCAGGATCACCAGCGGACGTTCCCCGGTGGCGCCGGTAAACCAACTGGCGGCCGGGGCCAGTTCGGCTGCGGCGGCCGCCGCCGGATCCGCCGCCGGCCGGCGCCAGGGCAGGCGCACGGTAAACCGGCTACCGGCGCCGGCCGCGCTCTCCAGGGCCACACCGCCGCCATGTGCCTCCGCCATCCGCCGGACCAGCGCCAAGCCCAGACCGGTGCCGGTGTATTCGCGGGCCAGCCGGCTGTCCAATTGCACAAAGGGCTGGAACAAGCGCGGATGATCTTCCGGCGCGATCCCGATGCCGGTATCCCAGACCGTAAAGCTCAGGCTCTCGCCGGCCAGATCGGGTGTCACCGCCAGGCCCAGGCTCCCGCCGGCCGGCGTAAATTTGCAGGCATTGCTCAGCAGATTGACCAGCATCTGCTTGAGCCGGCGTTCATCCGCCAGCACTTCCGCCGCCGCCGGATCGACCGCCACCGTCACCGACA
>JAGOBN010000258.1 GCA_017999235.1 Anaerolineales bacterium
GGCCGAACGGCGCCGGGCTGTCGCGCCAGGCGATCCTGAGCGAGATCGACCACAGCCTGAAGCGGCTGGGGACGGATTACATTGACCTGTACCAGATCCATCGCTGGGACTACGAAACCCCCATCGAAGAGACGCTCGAAGCGCTGCATGCCGTGGTGAAGGCCGGCAAAGCCCGCTACCTCGGGGCTTCCGCCATGTTCGCGTGGCAGTTCCAGAAGGCGCTGCACGCCGCTGAAACGCATGCCTGGACGCGCTTCGTCACCATGCAGAATCACCTGAATCTCATCTACCGCGAAGAGGAGCGGGAAATGCTGCCGCTCTGCCGCGATCAGAAGATCGGGGTCATCCCGTACAGCCCTCTGGCCTCGGGCCGATTGACGCGGGATTGGTCGGCGGAAAGCACGCTGCGGTCCGAAACCGATCATATCGCGAAAAGCAAATACGAGGCGGCGGCCGGCGCCGACCGTCAGGTCGTGGAGCGGGTGGCGCACCTCGCGGAACAACATGGGGTGCCGCGCGCGCACATCGCGCTGGCCTGGCTGTTACAGAAGGCGCCGGTGGCGGCGCCGATCATCGGGGCCACGCAGAACTCGCATTTGGAGGTGGCCGTCGGCGCGCTGTCGGTTAAACTAACCGAGGCCGAGGTCGCCGATCTGGAAGCGCCGTATGTGCCACACCGTATCGTGGGTCATCAGTAAAGGCGCGGCGGACGCCCAGCGCGGCACTCCCAACCCATAGCGATAAAGGTCAGGCAACAACAGATGGACATCAGCACCCTCCGGCAGTTGATGGCGGAACGCGATTCGATCAGTGTTTTGGAAACCGTCGATGTACACACCGGGATCAGAGCGGCCCTCCAGGAGTTTGACTGCGTCATTGAAGCGCCCAACTGGACGCAAGATGGCCGCTCTTTGGTTTACAACAGCCGGGGCCATATGTACACGTATGCGCTGGCAACGGGTGAAATCAAAGAGATTGATACGGGTTTTGCCATAGACTGCAATAACGACCATGTGCTCTCGCCGGATAATACGCAGCTGGCCGTCAGCCATTTTACGAATGAAGACGCCACCTCAAGGATCTATATCCTGCCGCTGAGTGGCGGGAGCCCGGTGTTGGTGACCGCAAAAGGCCCCAGCTATCTGCATGGCTGGTCGCCGGATGGCCGGCGCCTGGCGTATTGCGCGGAGCGCGGCGGGCAGTACGACATTTACTCAATTGCCGTCACCGGCGGCCCGGAAACCCAGCTCACCGACACGCCGGGCCTCGACGATGGACCCGAGTATTCCCCCGATGGCGGCTCGATCTGGTTCAATTCCACCCGGACCGGATTGATGCAAATCTGGCGCATGGAGGCGGATGGCGCCAATCCGGTGCACATGGTTAAGGAGGCGGCCCAGGGTTGGTTTCCGCACGTTTCGCCTGACGGCGCGTGGGTGGTTTATCTCGCTTATGACCAACACGAGGTGCCTCCGGGCGATCACCCCGCCAACAAGAACGTGGAACTGCGGCTGGTTTCGGCCCGGGGAGGCGCATCAAAACTCATTGCCCAGGTGTTCGGCGGGCAAGGAACGCTGAATGTCAACTCCTGGTCGCCGGATAATCGCACGATTGCCTTCGTTTCCTATCGCCTAAAGCCATGAGCCCTGGGAAGCGTTCGGTGAATAACCAGGAACATCTTGATCGTCGAACCCCAAAACATGGGCCGCGCTCGACCCACGCTAAACTGACAGGAGAAAACCTTGGAATACATCCGCCTGGGATCAACCGGCCTGAAGGTCTCGCGCATCTGTCTGGGCTGCATGAGCTATGGGGGGCCAAACGAGCGGTGGCCGTGGGCGCTCGATGAGGCCGCCAGCCGGCCGTTTATCCAGCGCGCGCTGGAGCTGGGCCTCAACTTCTTCGACACCGCCGATGTCTACTCGAATGGCCGGAGCGAAGAGATCGTCGGGAAAGCCCTGCGCGATTTTGCCGCCTCGCGCGCCGAGGTGGTGATCGCCACCAAGGTCTATTTTGAGATGGGTCCCGGCCCCAACGACCGCGGTCTTTCCCGCCAGCACATTCTTAGTTCGATCGACGCCAGCCTCCAGCGCCTGGGCACCGACTACGTCGATCTGTACCAGATCCACCGCTGGGATTATGAAACCCCGATCGAGGAAACGCTCGACGCCTTGACCGATGTGGTCCGGGCCGGCAAGGCCCGCTACATTGGCGCCTCCGCGATGTACGCCTGGCAGTTTGCCAAGGCCTTGTTCACTGCGGAGCGGCACGGCTGGGCGCGGTTCGTCTCCATGCAGCCCCATTACAACCTGATCTATCGGGAAGAAGAACGGGAGATGCTCAAACTCTGCGAGGATCAGAAGATCGGGGTGATCCCCTATGCGCCGGTGGCCAAAGGGCTGCTGACCCGCCAGCCGGCGAAGGAACGCAACGAGACCCCGCGCGCCCAGACCGACGCCATCAGCAAACGGATGTACACGGAGGCAGACCTGACCATCGCGCAGCGGGTGTCCGAGGTGGCGGCAGCGCGCGGCCTGCCCATGGCGCAAATCGCCATCGCCTGGCTGCTCTCCAAACCGGTGGTCACCGCCCCGATCATCGGCGCCACCAAGCCGCACCATCTGGATGACGCCGTGGCCGCGGTCTCCCTCCAGCTCACCCCGGATGAAATCCGCCACCTGGAAGCCGCCTATGTGCCGCATACCGTGCTTGGTTATGCGTAGCCGGCTCCCGGGCGCCCTGGAGTCATAAGCCTATGCCCGGATTTCTCGCCGCCTTGACTCTGGTGATCCTGGCAGGCATGGTGGTGACCCGAGTGAGCCTGATGGCTCGGGCCGGCGCCGTGATCTTGCTGCTCAGCGTGAGATCCTTCGGCCGTGGCTGCTCCATCGGCAGGTGCGGCGCGAAGAGGAATTCCTGAAGCGCCCATATGGCCAAGCCTACGAGGATGACTGCCGGCGCGTCCGCAGGCATATCTGAGCGGCCCCATATCAAAAGCAGGGGTCTGGGCGCGTCTGACCAGCGCTGACCGACTAGACTGCGCCCCGCCCTCCTGGAGGAAGCTGATGGCCGTTCTCGATCTGCTTGACCGGCTGCTGGAACATGACCGCTGGACAACCCGGCGGGTTCTCGATCTCGCCGCGACCCTGACCGAGGCGCAGCTCGACCAGGAGTTTGACCTTGGGCACCGCACCCTCCGCCACACGCTTCGGCACCTGGTGGGCAATATTGAGATCTGGACCGACTTGATGATGGGCCGGCCGATTCAGCCCGATCCCGGCGCTCCGCCAACGCTGAGCGAACTGCGCCGGCGCTGGGCGCACGCGCTGGATGAATTCGCGCGGTTGGCCCGCAGCCTGCGCGACGCCGGGCGGCTGAACGAAACCTACCTCGATGTGCTCGATCAACCGCCGCAACCCAAATCCTTCGGCGGCACACTGCTGCACGTCCTCACCCACGATCACCTGCACCGCGCCGAAGTGCTGCACATGCTGGACCGCCTGGGGGTTCCGGGCTTGATCGAGGGGGATGTCCTGAGCTGGGAGGCGGCGTCCCGGAAGTAAAGGCGCCGCCCGCGCTGCAGTCTTTGGGGGGTGATCCAGCTTGGCCCGTCTGAACAGGCCCGCTCAGGCCTTTATGCGGACTTCCAAAGTCACGACGACCGGGTCGCCTTCGCCCAAGTCTTCCGCTTTCCGGACGCTGTCTTTGAGCGGCACAATATAGCGGCCGTCTTTGGGAAACAAGGCGGTCTTCCACTGGGTTTCCCCGATCTGGGCTGTGACCGGGATCATTCCCCAGCCATACGTCACCAGCTCCGCTATGACCTTCAGGTCGCGGCTCTGCTTGGCTGGAACGGTAACAAAATAATAAGGCGAGGGGCCTCTCCAGAACCAGATCTTGCCGCTGAACTTGATATCCATCGTTATGCCGCTCCCGTTTTACAGCAACGGTCAGACGCTGGTCTTGGAACCGCGCATGGCCGCACGCGTGGAGGCTCCCGTGCCAGTGGACTAAGGCGGCCAGGGCGGTGCGGCTACTGGTGTCCGCGCTGTCTCAGACGCCGCCGGTACTCCAGGCGGAGCAAATAGGTGGGCAGGCGTTTTTGATTGCGCTCAGCAATCTGGCGGCGCAATTCACCGTCGCTAAGCTCGACGTTGTCATAGACGCGCCTGACCGGCGCGTGCGGACTCGAGTCCACCGCTTCGGCCGCGAACCGGTCCAGCTCCGTTTCGGACAACCCCGCCGGCCGCCGGATCAGCGCGGCGACCACGGCCACCCCCAGCGGCGCGCCATAGAATACCCAGGCCCAGGCGCCCCCCAGCAGCACGCGCAGTTGTTCGCCGGTGAAATAAGTAAACGCTTCCGCTATCCCCCAGAGCGACGCAATTGCGGCTAGATATGCGCCCCCGAAGGTGACGAGCCGCCTCCCCGCCTGTTTCAAGAACTGCCGCGCCATCGCACCTCCCACCCGAACCCACGGGAGCAATTCTAGTCCGCCGGCCGCCAAACGCCAGCCGGAGCAGGTCCGGCCGCAGTCACGCGGCGGCCTCTGACAGCGCGGTAGGCGCCGCGCGGCGCTGATCTCACCTCACCAGACCGCCGCCGTTTTTAGGCCGGCGCCGCTCGTTGACTTGCTCGAACAGATATTCTAAACTAAACTGCATAACTCGAGTCCGATTTGCACTCGGCAAGGCACAGACGTAATCTGCCGCCATCTACGAACAGGAGCGAAACATGGAACTCGGTGCCTTTTCAATTAGTTTGGCTGTGAAGGATATCCAGGCTTCGCAGGTCTTTTACGAGAAACTCGGTTTCCGGGTCTTCGGCGGCGATATTTCCCAGAACTGGCTGATCTTGCAGAACGGAGACCACACGATCGGTCTCTTTCAAGGGATGTTCGAGAGAAATATGCTGACCTTTAACCCGGGCTGGAACAGCAAAGCCCAAAAGCTGGACACCTTCATTGATGTGCGCGAACTCCAAAGCCAGTTGAAGGCGCACGGGGTGGAATTTGCGAACGAGGCCGACGAGAGCACAACGGGGCCGGCGTATTTTATGGTGCTGGATCCTGACGGAAACCCAATCCTGGTCGATCAGCACGTCTAATCGAGCGGTCGCGGCCCGGCAACAAAGACGGCCGGCCGCCGGCCAGACAAATCACAACCCGCACTGGACCGCTCACGTCAGGCCGCAGTGCGTCTCACCCTCCTGGAGACTCTGAAGCATGGAAACCCAACCCGAAGCGACGCTGATCGAGTTCATCCGTTACAACCTATGGGCCAACCAGCAGCTCCTGGCGGCCTGTCTGAACCTCAGCGAAAGCCAACTCACGGCCGCAATTCCGGGCGCGTACGGCTCAGTGCGCGATACCGTGCACCACCTCCTCCGAGCCGAGGCCGACTATATCGGGCGGATCACCGGCGCGCGCCCACAGCCGGCGTTCAACTGGGAAGCTGGACCCAGCCTCGCCGAAATGTCGGCCTTTGCCGCGCAAGTGGGCGCCGCCTTCCTGGATACGGTCCAGCGCGTCCCGCCCACCCAGACCGTCCATGAGGAAGAAGACGGCAAGACCATGGATTACCAGGCCCGCCAGCTCTTTATGCAGGTGGTCAACCACGGCATCGAGCACCGCACCAACATCACCACCTTCCTCAGCCAGCAAGGTTTGCCTGTGCCTGAACTGGATAACTGGGGGTATATGTGGGCGCATCCCAGCCGGTTTGAGGTCAAGGAGGGCGCGGTGACTGGCGAGTAAGGCGAGCCGCCGGCCCTCCCGAATTTCAGCCGGTTTCGGCGAGCGTAGGCGGCCGGTATCGATCCGCACACGGATGGTGCGCCGGTTCCGCCGGCGCGGCCGGTCCTGATTAAGGCTGGCATGGCGTGGACGGCCCATCGCGTGAAGCCGCCCAGGTGTGGGGGTCAAAGCCTACGGACGCGGCGATCAGGTCTTTGAGATCGTCCCAGGGCGTCGCCGCATACGTGTAGAGCCTCACAAACCGTTTGTAACGCGCCGGCCCTTCCAGGAGACCTTTGGCATCCGGCAGAAACGCGCCGTGGACGAAGGCGAGACGGATGTGATCTGGCTGCAGGCCGATTTGGCAGATGCCGGCGCTGACCGACCCGCCGCGCGCCTGGTCATAGTACGTGAAACCGCGGCGCTGGATCCGCTCGGTGGCAGTGGGTGCGACCGTCAGGATCAGGCTCCTCAGTTCGCAGACAATTTCGCGCAGCTCCGGCGCCGTGCGCTGCAGGCACAACTCAATTTCCGCTGTCGGGCGCAAGTGGTAAGGGCGCATGGGCGGCCAC
>JAGOBN010000259.1 GCA_017999235.1 Anaerolineales bacterium
CCCGCGGCGTGCTGTTGGCCGGCGGCTTTGTGTACGCTTTAACCGACGCCGGCTACCTGCACAAAGTGAACACCGCGACGATGGTGGCCGCCTGGGTGTATGGCGCGCCGGCGCCCACCCCCACGCCGGTCCCGCCGGCTGGGCCGCGGCGCGTGTACTTGGCGTTCGTCGGGGGCGGTTTGGGAATGCAGGCGGTGGCCGGCCAGCCCGGCACCGGTCTGGCCTATTCCGCCAGCCGCGATGTCATTGTGTATGGGACGGAAGATCTGTATGTGCAGGCGGTCAATAACGCCACCGGCACCTTGAAGTGGCGCGTCAAGCCTAGTCCCAACGCCGCCGGCTTTCCCAACCAGTTCTTGTGGTATTGGCCGGTGGTGGCTGAACAGCACGGCGTGGTCTTCGTGCGGATGCGCCTCGACCACAACGCCGGCCTGTGGGGCTGCAACACCGCGCCCTGCCAGGGCAGCGGCATCTGGCCGGATACCAACGCGGAGGCGCGCAGTTTTTTGACCGCGCATCCGGACCTGCAGAACCTGTTCGCCCTCAGCCTGGACACCGGCGCCAAGTCCTTTGTGCCGGCCGTGGGCTACGGCGGGACCGAGGACCAGGTGAACGGCCAGCCGTACCTGACCACGGGGCCGGCGCCGGTCATCAAGGTCTGGCCGGACGGCAAAGAAGTGGCCTACATCCCTTTCCGCAATGGACAATCCAACCCGCCGGACGGCCGGTGGGACTCGCACCTGGGTGAGATGGTGCTGGACACCGCCACCATTGCCAACTACCAGGCCGGCGATTTGCGCTTCATTCAGACCAGTCGGTCCAACGGCGGCAATTCTTATCTCTTCATCGCCGATGAGCAGAACGCCATGACAATGGCGGGGACAACCCTGTTCCACGCGCATTGGGGCGCCAGCGAGAGCATGCGCCTGCTCAACCGCGCCGCCAACCTGGGATTGAGCTATGGCGCGCCGATAACCGTGGACAATCGGCCGGCCGTGATCCGGCGCATGGCCGCCTGCGGCAGCCGGAATGCGGCCACCCACCAGACCGACTGCGGCCTGACCCAGTTTGGCGATCCGCGCTATTGGGACGGCCCGGGCTTCTGGACGTACTGGAACGTGTGGGATCCGCCCACGCCCAGTTCCGCGGCGCAAGCCTACAGCGATGGGATGCGGCCGCGCTACACGTACGCCAGCGGCGGTTACATCGTGGTAGCCGGCAACGGCGGCGAGCTCATGCTGTTCCAGCACAACTAGCGCCCGGCAGCCAAAGGTCACGTTTTGGCGCCGGCCGGCGGGGTTAGTGCGAACGTACTATCCTGGCCGGCCGGCTCTTTTGTTAAACTGCGGGTTAAGTTGGCGCTCGGTTAACCGGCCGCCCCACGTCTGACACCCAGAACCAGGCCCGACCCGCAGCCCCATGTCACCCACGCCTCCGCAATCGAACGCTTCCGCCGCCGGCGGCCTGGGGTTATACCTCAGCCGGCAGGCGTCCAGCGCCGGGCGCTACGTGCTGGAGCAGGGGCTGTACGCGCTGGCGGGCTGGGTGCCCACCGTGCTGGGGATTGGCCTGCGCGCCATGCTTTACCGGCTGATCCTGAAGATGGACGGCCTGGCCGCCATCGAGGCCGGTGTGCGGCTGCGCTTCGCCGACCACATCCGGCTGGGGCGCGGCGTGTATTTGGATCAGGGCGTCTATCTGCACGCCACCCCGGGCGGCATCACGCTGGGCGCCGGCACCATCGTCATGCACGGCGCGGTGCTGCACGTCTACAACTTCCGCCAGCTGCCGCGGGCCGGCATCACCATCGGCCGCGAGTGTCTGATCGGCGAGTACACGGTCATCCGCGGGCAGGGCGGCGTGACGCTGGGCGACCGCGTCTACACTTCGCCGTTCACCCAGCTCATCGCCGTCAACCATGTCTTTGACGACCCGGCCCGCTCCTTCGTGGAGCAGGGCATCACCGCCCAGGGCATCGTGGTGGAAGACGATGTCTGGCTGGGCGCCAACGTGGTGGTCACCGACGGCGTGCGCATCGGCCGCGGCGCGGTGGTGGCCGCCGGCGCCGTGGTGACCAAAGACGTGCCCGCCCACACCGTCGTGGCCGGCGTGCCGGCCAGACCCATCCGCACTATCGGCGACACCGACGCGGCCCGCCCCGAGCGCGCCGTGTTTTTTGCCAAAGAAGGACGTCATCTATGACCGCTTTATCGATCGTGATCCCGGCTTACAACGAAGAGGACGGCATTGAGACCATCGCCCGCCGCGTGCTGTCGGTGCGGGATGATCTGCTCAAGGTGGGGGTGGACCTGGCGGAGCTGCTGGTGGTGGACGATGGCTCGCGTGACCGGACCGCCGAGATCGCGGCCGGCATCCCCGGCGTGACGCTCATCCGCCACGCCAAGAACAAGGGCTACGGCGGCGCGCTCAAGACCGGCTTCGGCGCCGCCCAGGGCGACCTGGTGGGCTTCCTGGACGCCGACGGCACGTATCCGCCCGAATACTTCCCGCAGTTGTGCGTCAAAGCCATGAACGGCACCGACCTGGTCATCGGCTCACGCATGGCCGGCGCCGAGAGCCACATGCCGCCCATGCGCCGGATTGGCAACTTTTTCTTTGCCAACCTGCTCTCGCTGATCAGCAACCAGAAAGTGACCGACAGCGCCAGCGGCATGCGCGTCTTCAAACGCGCCATGCTGGAGCGCATGTACCCGCTGCCGGACGGCCTGAACCTGACGCCCGTGATGAGCACGCGCGCCATCCACGAGGGCATCCGCGTGGCCGAGGTGCCGATCCCCTACAGCGAGCGGGTGGGGCGCTCCAAGCTGAGCGTGGTGCGGGACGGCTACGTCTTCCTGCAGTCCATTGTTTGGACGGCCCTGGCCTATAACCCGGTCAGCATCCTGGGCAAGCTCGGTTTGGTGGGCGTGGGGCTTGCCGCGCTGGCCGGCCTGTGGCTGGTGGGCCTGCGGCTGACCGGCACCACCACCCTCGGAGCGCTGGAAGTGGGGCTGCTGTTCGCGGCCCTGCTGGCCGGCGTGGTCGGCGTCAGCGTCTTCGCGCTGGGCGTCACGTTCAACTACCTCGTCACCCTGTTTTATAAGCAGCCCGTCCGTCAGGGGTTGTTCGGGAAGCCCATCTTCAAGACCCCGCTGGATCGGCACTTTGGCTGGGCCGGCCTGCTGGCCGCCCTGGCTGGCCTGGGGCTGGGCGCCGTGTCCTTCGGCCTCAGCCTGACCGGGTGGGAGATTGCGCGCCTCTGGCTTTATCTGCTGGGCAGCGCCATGCTCACGCTGGTCGGCGTGCAGCTGGTGATCTACTGGATTCTGCTGCGCGTTTTGGAAGAACTCAGCCAGCGCGAAATCTTATCCCGGCGTGATTTGGATGTAGCCTGATTTTCCTAGACCGACATCTTCTAATTTCCGATATAGTTATCTGGATTACGTGCCTGTCGGTAAGGAGACATAAATAAATGAGCGAAGAGAAGACGAAAGACTCGGCCTGGGTGAATTTAGGGACGCGGCGCGTTGCCAGTGTCCGCATGGCCGATTTCCCCAACGTGGACGACATCGTGCGCCAGGGCCTGCTGGATAAGGGCCGCACGGCGGAGATGGTGGACATCCTGCTGGTGAACCCGCCCACGCCGGACGGCGAGCTGTGGATCCGCACCCAGCACCGGGTGGGCCGGCGCACGCGTGAGAACATGGTCTGGCCGCAGGTGTCGCTGGCCCAGATGGCGGCCATGCTGGACCCGGTCTACACCTTCAAGATCATCGACGCCAACGCCGAGCGGATGGGCTGGCCGGCGTTTGAGCAACTGCTGGACAAGTACAAGCCCAAGTATTATCTGACGCAGTGTACGGCACCCACCTTGCAGAACGACATGTACGGGTGCTTCCTGGCCAAAGCGCGCGGCGCCAAGACTATCGCCTTCGGCACGCACGTCACACCCATGCCGCGCGAGACCCTGATCAGCTTTCCGGCGCTGGATTTCATCCTAGTCGGCGAGCCGGACCTGAGCATCCGCGACGTGTTGGACCATTTCGAAAACAAGTTCGACCAGCGCAACGCGCTGATGCAGAAGATGTTCGCCGAGCATGACCCGGTCTATCGCCCCTCCCTGACCATTGACGGGCGCGTGGACCTGGCCGGCATCAAGGGCCTGGCCTGGCGGCGCGGCGACGAGCCGGTGGTCAACGCCACCCGCCCGTTCATCAAGGACCTGGATGACCTGCCGATCCCGCTGCACCACCTGCTGCCGCTGCAGAAGTACCGCATGCCCATGATCAACGGGCCGTTCACGTTCATGGTCACCAGCCGCGGCTGCACGGCCGGCTGCATCTACTGCATCAAACACGTCTCCTACCAATACGCGGTGCGCCTGCGTTCGCCCGCCAAGGTGGTGGAGGAGATGTGGGTGCTCAAGAAGCTGGGCATCAACCACATCCACATGTACGCGGACCTGTTCACGGTCAGCCGCGAGCAGGTGATGGAAATGTGCCGGCTGATGATTGAGCAAAACCTCAACATCACCTTCACCAGCAACAGCCGCGTGGACTACGTGGATGAGGAAATGCTGCAGCTGATGGGCAAGGCCGGCTGCACCCTGATCTCCTGGGGCATCGAAAGCGGCAGCGAGCAGGTGCTCAAGCACGCGCGCAAGGGCGCGTATCCGGACAAGGCGCGCCAGGCGCTGGTCTGGGCCAAGGCGGCCGGAATCATGAACTGGGGCTACTTCATCATCGGTCTGCCCACCGAGACCGAAGAGACCATCCAGCAGACCATCAAGTTCGCCAAGAGCCTGCCGCTGGATATCGCCCTGTTCCATGTGGCCGCGCCGTATCCGGGGACGCCCTTCTTCTTTGAAGTGGTGAAGAACGGCTGGTTCCGCTCCGGCACGCGCTGGGAGCAGGTGGACATGGACAAGGGGACGGTGCTGGATTACCCCGGCCTGCCGGCCGAGCGCCTGCTGTATTGGCAGAAACGCGCCTGGCGCGAGTGGGCGTTCCGGCCCGGCCCGATCTTCACCTATCTGAAGATGCTGCTCTCTGACGCTTCCACCCTCCGCACGGCGTTGGATGTGGGCGTCCAGCACCTGCGCTGGTCCACGAGCAGCTCCAACGCGCACTAAACCGCATGCTGGTTCTAAAACCCCAGTGGCAATTGGGGATGAGAGTGGCCGCGCTCCTGGGCGCGGCCTTTCTTATTCTCCAGCCGGGTCAGCCTGGTTTCTGGAGTAGCTGGCTGCCGGCGCTGGCGCTGCTGCCGGCGGGCGGGCTGGCGCTGAGCCGCGCGCGCCGAGGCGCGCCGGCGGCGGTCGCCATCGGGCTGGGGCTCTTTTATGCTTCGGCTCTGGCCGCGGTCTGGTCCGCTTATCACCAGCCCGCGGCCTGGCAGAAATTTGGCGGCCTGGTCATGGCCGGGCTACTCTTTGACGCGCTGGCGTCACTGGCGCCGGCGGCGCTGTGGCGCGGGGCGGCGGCCCTGGGCGCCGGCGGCGCTGCTCTGGCGGTTGGCTTTTTTTGTTGGGGCTGGGACTCGCATCCGGTGGCGGGTTTGGCGGCGGCTGGACTGCCTCTGCTCCTGGCCGGCGGCCAGCGCTGCGCGCAAGCTGGCCGCCGCTGGCCGGCCCTGGCGGCGGCCGCCGCCGCTGGCGTGAGCGGGCTGGCCGTGATCGCGGCCGGCCGGCGCTTGGCCTGGTTGGGGTTGGCGGCGGCCGGCGGCCTGTGGTTGGCGGGTTGGGTGGTTGGTCAGGTGCGCCGGCGGCCGCTCCCAGTCTGGGCCGGCTGGCTGGGCGCGGGGGTGGGCGCGGGCGCGCTAGGCCTCCTGGTGGCGATGTTCGGCGGGCCGGCCATCACCGAGTTGGGCGCCCGCCTGGCCGGCCAAGCGCTGGCCTGGCGCCTGGCCGGCGATTACGCCTGGGTGGGGGCCGGCCTGGGCGCTTTCGCGGGCGTCTATTCGCACGATATGCTGGGCCTCCCGTGGCTCTTCATCCCGCACGGTTACAGCGTGTACGTCAATGTGGCCGTGGAGCAGGGCGCGGCCGGCCTGCTGGCGCTCGGGTTGATGTGGGGCGGCAGCGCCTGGCGTCTGTGGCGGTCGCGAACAGCGCCGCCGGCTTTGCGCTCGGCCGCGTTGGCGAGCAGCCTGATCCTGGCGCTGTATGCCGCGGCGGAGGATCCCTTTTATACCGCCTGGGGCGGCGCCGCGCTGTTCATGTTGAGCGGGCTGAGCCTGGGGCTCAGTGGGCCGCCCGCTACCGCCCGGCGCGGCCCACTGGCCGGCTGGGCCGTGGTGGCCGCC
>JAGOBN010000260.1 GCA_017999235.1 Anaerolineales bacterium
GGAGTTGCAGTCGCTGGGCAAAAACGTCTGGAACTTCACCCACGAGCGGGTGCGTGTCGGCGCCAACTCCAAGGTGGATTGGATCTTCGTGGCCCAGGGCACGCGCCTGACCAAGAATTTCTCGGAGATCGACCTGGACGGCCAGGGCGCCACCGGCAAGATGTCGGGCTACTACTTCAGCGACGGCGAGCAGCACCTGGATCACGACACCCAGCAGAACCACAACGCGCCGCTGACCACCAGCGACCTGCTGTTCAAGGGCGCGCTCAAGGACAAGAGCCGCTCGGTCTGGCAGGGCATGATCTACGTGGCGCCCGGCGCGCAGAAGACGGACGGCTACCAGGCCAACCGCAATCTGGTGCTCAGCCCGCAGGCCCGCGCCGACTCGATCCCCGGGCTCGAAATCCTGGCCGACGATGTGCGCTGCACGCACGGCGCCACGGTCGGCCAGCTGGAAGAAGAGCATATCTTTTATCTGATGGCGCGCGGGATGAGCCGGCGCGAGTCGGAGCGCCTGGTGGTGGACGGCTTCTTCGACCCGATCCTGCAGCGCATCCCGTTTGAGGGCGTGCGCGAACGCCTGAAGCGCTCCATCGAAGCCAAGATGGGGTAATGCGCCGGCCGGCGCGGTCAAACGCGTCCCGCGGTATGTTAGAATGCGCCGGCCCAAGTTTGAGGTAGGGGAGGCTGTGGAAGTGCGCTGTCACCATCGCAGCGCCGGCCAGCTGGAGTGGGGCTGGGTGCGCGGCCAGGTGGTGCGGGTGGATCAGCGCATGGCCGCGATCGCGTTCGAGGTGGATGTCTTTTCCAGTAATGGCTGGTTAATCCCAGACCGGATGTTGTGGTGCGCGCACGGCTCGCCCAACGCCCGCCGGCCGGTTGAGCCGGCCGACTCGCTTTAGCATCGGGAGGTAGACGGTTATGAGCACCGGTTATGCGCGGCCTGAATATGTGGTGGACACCCAGTGGGTGGCGGATCATCTGAACGATCCCTTCATCCGGATTGTCGAATCGGACGAGGATATCCTGCTCTACGACCAGGGCCATGTGCCCGGCGCGGTGATGATCGATTGGGTCCAGGATCTGAACGACCAAGTGCGCCGGGATTACCTGGGCCGGGAGAGCTTCGAAGCGCTGCTCGCCGCCCGGGGCATCGCCAACGACACCACCGTGGTGTTCTACGGCGATAAGAACAACTGGTGGGCCTGCTACGCCTTGTGGGTGTTTCAGCTTTTCGGCCACACCAACGCCAAGATCATGAACGGCGGGCGCAAGAAGTGGATTGATGAAGGCCGGCCGCTGAGCAAAGCGGCGCCCAGCTATCCCAAGACCGCGTACAAAGCCCGCGAGCGCGCCGATTACAAGATCCGCGCCTACCGGGACCAGGTGTTCGCGCACGTCATGGCGCGCGGCCCGCTGGTGGATGTGCGCTCGCCCAAGGAGTACACCGGCGAACTGCTCCATATGGAGCAGTATCCGCAGGAAGGCGCCCTGCGCGGCGGCCATATCCCCGGCGCGCGCAGCATTCCGTGGGCCAAAGCGGTGGCCGAGGACGGCACCTTCAAGCCAGTGGAAGAACTGCGCCAGTTGTACGAGGTGGAGAACGGCCTGCGCCCGGATCAGAACGTCATCGCGTATTGCCGCATCGGCGAACGGTCCTCGCACACCTGGTTTGTGCTCACCTATCTGTTGGGTTATCCGAACGTCCGGAATTACGACGGGTCGTGGACCGAGTGGGGCAACCTGGTCGGCGCGCCGATCGAGAAATAACCAACCGCCGTTTACCGCCGGCCCTTTGCCTGCCGCCGTCCGCTATGCCTACCCGACAACAAGCCATCGATTTCATCCTCGATCACTACGAACATCCCCGGCATCCCGGCCGGCTGGAGCAGCCCGACCTGGTGCTGCAGGGCGGCAACCCGGGCTGCGGGGATGTGGTGACGTACACCCTGCGGCTGGACGCGGACGAACGCATCTGCGCCGTGGCGTTTGAGGGCGCGGGCTGTACCATCAGCCAGGCGGCCGCCTCGTTGATGACCGAGAAGGTCCTGGGCCGGACGCTGGCCGAAGTGGCCGCCCTGAGCCAGGATCCGCTGATTGATGAGCTGGGCCGTGAGGTGGTTTCCACGCGCCTGCGCTGCGCCACGCTCGGCCTGAATACGCTCAAGCTGGCCGAGAAAAAATTCCGCGCCGGCCTGGCCGCGCCGGCGGTTGATGATAAGATAACGGCCCATGCCTGATCTGCCCCGCCGCTCCCTGGCCGAGTGCCGCGCCGATTTCCCCATCCTGCGGCGGGAGGTGCGGCCGGGTGTGCCGCTGGTCTACCTCGATTCCACGGCCACGGCGCAAAAACCCGCCGCCGTCCTCGCGGCGATGGATCACTATTACCGGCACGCCAACGCCAACGTCCACCGCGGCATCCATACCCTGGCCGAAGAGGCCACGGCCCTGTATGAGGCCGGCCGGGATCGGGTGCAGAAGTTTATCAACGCCCGATCGCGCAAAGAGATCATTTTCACCCGCAACGCCAGCGAATCGCTCAACCTGGTGGCCCAGACGTGGGGCCGGCGCACGCTCACGTCTAAAGACGTGATCGTGCTGACCGAAATGGAGCACCACTCCAACTTGGTGCCCTGGCAGATGCTGGCGGCTGAGACCGGGGCGCGGCTGGAGTTCATCCGCGTGACGGATGAAGGCGAATTGGACCTGGAGCAGTATGCCGAGTTGCTGCGCCTGGAGCCCAAGCTGGTCAGCCTGACGCACATGAGCAATGTGCTCGGCACCATCAACCCGGTCACCGAGATCGCGCGGCAGGCGCACGCCGCCGGCGCGCTGGTGCTGGTGGACGGCGCGCAGTCCGTGCCGCACTTCGCCGTGGATGTGCAGACCTTGGGCGCGGATTTCCTGGCGTTCTCCAGCCACAAAATGTGCGGGCCGACCGGGATCGGCGTGCTGTGGGGCCGGCAGGATTTGCTGGAAGCCATGCCGCCGTTTATGGGCGGCGGCGACATGATCAAGCGCGTCTACCTGCGCGAGTTCAAGACGGCGGACCTGCCCTACAAGTTTGAGGCCGGCACGCCCGCCATCGCGGAAGCGGTGGGGCTGGGCGCGGCGGTTGAGTACCTGGAGTCCGTGGGCCTGGATGCAATTGCCGCCCACGAGCGCGAGATCATCGCCTACGCGCTGGACCGTCTGGAGGAAGTGCCGGGCGTGAAGGTTTACGGGCCGCCGGCGGAGAAGAAGGGCGGGGTGGCCGCCTTCACCCTGGACGGGGTGCACCCGCACGATGTGGCCCAGGTGCTGGACCGCGAAGGCCTGGCGGTGCGCGCCGGCCACCACTGCGCTATGCCCCTGCATGACCGCTTTGATCTGCCGGCCACCACCCGCGCCAGCTTTTATCTCTATAACACCACCGCTGAAGTGGACAAGCTGGTGGAAGGGCTGTACAAGGTGAAGAAGCTTTTCGGCTGATGGGAGGTGAGAGGCCAGGAGTGAGAAGTGAGAAGCCCACCTCCCACCTCCCATTTCCCACCTCCCACTTCAGACCTCACATGGATGATTTCTACCGCGAACTGATCCTCGACCATTACAAAAACCCGCGCCATAAGGGCACCCTCGACCCGCATGATTTCTCATTCTCGGACGAGAACCCGCTGTGCGGCGACCAGCTGCGCATTGACGTGCGCCTGGATGAGCAGCAGCGCGTGAAAGAGGTGGCCTTCTCCGGCCGGGGCTGCGCCATTTCCCAGGCGTCGGCGTCCCTGCTCACCGAGCGCATCGAGGGCATGCCGCTGGAGCAGGTGAAGCAGTTGACCAAGGACGATATCCTGGAGATGCTGGGCATCGAGCTGACGCCGGTGCGCCTGAAGTGCGCGCTGCTCTCGCTCAAGGTGCTCAAGGCCGGCGCCTACGGTTTGGAAGGCGCCCAGTACTCCGACGACGACTAAGCGGCCGGCGCGCGCCGGCCGAGTGAGAGGATGCTATGGTTTCTTACGTGCATGTGGATCCCGCCACCGCCGAGTACCTGGTGGTGGCGACTAAAGCGGAACTGCCCAACGGGGCGCGCAAGCTGGTGGAGATTGACGGCCAGGCGATCGCCGTCTTCAATATCGCCGGCGCCTACTACGCCATCGCCGACGTCTGCTCGCACGATGACGGCCCGGTGGCCGAGGGCGAGCTGATCGAACACGAGATCGAATGCCCGCGTCACGGCGCGCGTTTTGACGTGCGGACCGGCCAGGTTTTGTCCTTCCCCGCTATCGTGGACATCCCGGCGTATCCCGTCAAGGTGGACGGCGACGACATCCTGATCGGCCTGCCGCCGGCGTAGAACCCGGCCGGGCAGGGCGGTATAATGCGCGCGGTCACTCCCAGAAAGGTCTAGGATCCGCGTTTGACTGCCGCCGCCCGTCCCTACCTCCTGCTCACGGTTTTCACCGCCGGCCTCACCACGCTGGCAGTGGAGCTCTCGGCCTCCCGTCTGCTTGGCAATATCTTCGGCACCAGCAACCTGGTGTGGGCCAACGTCATCGGCCTGATCCTGCTCTATCTGGCCGCCGGCTATTTCATCGGCGGCCGGTGGGCGGACCGCTCGCCGCACCCGCGCACGTTCTACAGCCTGCTGGTGGCGGCCGCCTTTCTCTCCGGCCTGGTGCCGCTGGTGGCGCGCCCGGTCCTGCGCTTCGCGGCCGAGGCCATGGCCACGCTGGACGCGGCCGTGGCCGGCGGCTCCTTCCTGGCCGTGCTGATCTTGTTCTCGGCCCCGGTCACCCTGCTTGGCTGCGCCTCGCCCTTTGCCATCCGCCTGGCCATCACCGACCCCGCCCAGGCCGGCCAGGTCTCCGGCCGCATCTACGCCATCTCCACCCTCGGCTCGCTGGTCGGCACGTTCGCGCCGGTGCTGGTCTTTATCCCGTGGATCGGGACCACGCGCACCTTCCTGTTCTTCGCGGGCCTGCTCTTTGCGGTGGCCTGGGGCGGGCTGTGGCAGGCCGACCGCCGGCGCGCGCTGTGGGCGCTGCTCCTGCCGGCCGTGGTGGCCGTGAGCGCTTGGTTATCGCTCTCTGGCTCGCTGCGCCCGGTGGAAGGCTTGCTGCCCGAGTCCGAAGTGGAATCCGAATACAACTTTATCCAGGTGATCCAGCGTGGCGACACGCGCTACCTGTTGTTGAATGAGGGCCAGGGCCTGCACTCGGTCTACAACCCCCACCAGTTGGAGACGTTTGGTACCTGGGATTACTTCCTGGCGGCGCCGTTTTTCAATGACCCGCCCGCGCCCGTGGAGAGCCTGGCGGTGGTGGGCCTGGCGGCCGGCACCATCCCCAAGCAGTTCACGGCCGTGTACGGCCCGCTCCCCATTGACGGGTTCGAGATCGACGGCGCCATCGTGGAGACGGGGCGCCGTTTCTTTGCCATGACCGAGCCTAATCTGAACGTCTTCGTCCAGGACGGGCGCTGGGGGCTGGCGCACTCGCCGCGCCGGTACAGCGTCATCAGTGTGGACGCCTACCGCCTGCCGTACATCCCCTGGCACCTGACGACCAAAGAGTTCTTCCAGGAAGCGCGCGCGCACCTGACCGACACGGGCGTGCTGGTGATCAACGTCGGCCGGACCTTCACCGACCGGCGGCTGGTGGACGCGCTGGCCGGCACCTTGCGCGCCGTCTTCCCCTCCGTCCACGCCGTGGACGTGCCGAACTCCTTCAACACCATCCTGTACGCCACGGTTCAGCCGACGCGGGCCGAAACCCTGCTCCTGAACCGGGCGCGCCTGCCCGCCGCGGCCCACCCGCTGCTGCGCAGCGTCCTGGACCGCGCGGCGCAGAACCAGCAGCCGGACCCGGCCTCGGACATCGTCTATACCGACGATTGGGCGCCGATTGAGCAGGTGACCAACGCCCTGGTGATTGATTTCTTTCTGGCCGGTCAGGTGGAGCAATTGTTCAAATAACAGCCGGTAACCGGGCTGTTCTGAGATCAGGGTACACTCACCAAGGAATGAGCATGAAGATGATGCCGGAATGGCTGGTTACCGTCTGCCGCTGGGGGTTGACCATCGGTCTGCCCGTGGCGCTGACCCTCACCAATGTGCGGCTGTTGATGACGCCGCTGTTCCCCGATCTGGAATACGGCCTGCGCGCTTACTCCCAGGTGGATTTGTATCCGGGGCTGCGCCCGGACGGCGGCAAGCAGCCCTTCACCCAGGCCGACCGCCTGTATTGGGCCAAACGCTCGATCGCCTACATTCTGGGCGATCCGGCCGTGGGCGCGATCGAAGCCTGGAAGTTCTCGGATGAC
>JAGOBN010000261.1 GCA_017999235.1 Anaerolineales bacterium
GATCAAGGGTTTGAGCAGCGGCTGGTCGCCCATCCGCAGCACGCTCTTGGCGATGCCGGCGGCGTGATCGGCCATGCGTTCCATGTCACTGATGATGTTGATGGCGGCCACCAGAAAGCGCAGGTCGGTGGCGGCTGGCTGCTGGGTGGCGATCAGGGTCACGCAGTCTTGCTCGACCTTGAAGCGCAGGGCGTTGATCTTCGCGTCGTCCACCACGATCTGCCGCGCCAGATCCAGGTCGCGCTCGGCCAGACAGTGCATAGACTGCGCGATGGCGGTGTCTAGCAGACCCCCTAAACGGAGCAGGTCATCCTGAACTCCGCGCAAACCTTGTTGAAAAAGAGACCGGATCGGAGGGGAAGTCGCCACAAGTCACTCCTAAGTTAAAGCCAGGCGCCTAGGCCTGAAAATCACTCGGATACAAGCGCTGCTCAGCGCCGCTCACTAGGTGCGCATAAATCTCAACCTGGGCTGCCATGGACGAGTTGGCCAGCCGCCGGCGCAGGACGGCGTTGGCATAGCCGGCCCCTACTGGCTGGTTGACACGCACATCGATGCGCACCGGCCGGCCGCCGCCGCGGCGCAGGCTCACGTCTTCAATGGTAGCGTCCGCGGCCGGCGTGGTCTCGCCGGCGGCTGGCCGGCGGGTCCGGCCCTTGGCCATATCCAAGGCGTCCGCCAGGCTCAAGACGCCGGCTTCTAGGGTCAAGGCCGGCCCCAGGCCATGATGCGCGCCAATAGCGTGCAAGGTCTCGGCCGCCAAAATCACGCGCTCGCGCGGAGCATACAGGGGGCGCAGCCATTCCTGGAGTTTGGGCAAGGCCAGGCTCAACCCAAGTTCAGCCGTCCGCTGGCTGTGCACGGCCAGCCCGAGGTCATGCAGGGCCGCCGCCAGCACCACCAGCACTTCCGCCTCCTCGCGGCCCAGCCCGTGCTGCCGCATCAGATGCGGCGTCTGGCCGGCCTCCAGGAGCAGGCGCAGCATCCGCAGGCTGGCGTTGGCCACGATGCGGGCGTGCGTCTCGCCGTGGTCGCTCAACCCCAGCCGCTCGACGGCGGTGACGTTGGCGCAGCGCCACCATTGCCGCAGCTCGTCGTCGGCGTTGAGGCACTCCACCAGGGCTTGCAGGCGCGGGTTGTGGCGGGCCGGCACCGCGAAGCTGGCTGGCGCCGGCCGGCTCTGTTCCAGCGTGTTCGGAGCCGGCGTGATCATCCCGCTCCGCCGCCTTCCGCCAGCCAGACGTCAAGGCGCGCCGCGATTTGATCGCGGATCTCGCGGAATTTAGCCAGCCTGGCTTCATCCGCGCCTTCCACCGCCGCCGGATCATCAAACGGCCAGCGCAGCCGCTGGCCCATCCCCGGAAAAACGGCCGGACACTTGGCGTCGGCGTCGGCGCACACCGTGATCACGTAACCGAAATGCACCTTCCCCAGGTAGTCGCTCAGGGGTTTGGAGGTCTGCGCGCGCGCGTCAATCCCGACCTCGTCCAGCACGCGCAGGGTGTACGGGTTGACGCCCTTGGGCTCCAGGCCGGCGCTGTAGACTTCAAAGCGGTCGCCGGCTTTGTGCCGCAGCAACGCTTCGCCCAGCTGGCTGCGGGCCGAGTTGCCGGTGCACAAGAACAGGACGCGGGTCTTAGCGGTCATGCGGGTCTCCGTCAGGGTTAGCCGAAACGCCCGGAGACATAGTCTTCGGTGCGTTTGTCCTTCGGCCGGGTGAAGATCGTCTGGGTATCATCGAATTCAATCACCGTGCCGGAGCGCTGACCGGCGGCCGTCAACATCATCATGGCCGTCTTGTCCGACACGCGCGCGGCCTGCTGCATATTGTGGGTGACGATGATGATGGTGTACTGCTGTTTAAGATCCTGCATCAACTCCTCGATCTTCAGCGTCGCGATCGGGTCGAGCGCCGAGCAGGGCTCATCCATCAGGATGATCTCCGGCTGGATGGCGATGGCGCGCGCGATGCACAGCCGCTGCTGCTGGCCGCCGGACAGGCTGTAGCCGCTCTGCTTGAGCTTGTCCTTGACCTCGTCCCACAACGCGGCGCTCCGCAGCGAGCGCTCCACCAGCGCGTCCATGTCGGCCTTGCCGCCCGGAAAGCCGTTGATGCGCGCGCCCCAGGCAATATTGTCGTAGATGCTCTTGGGAAAGGGGTTGGGCTTCTGGAAGACCATGCCGATCCGCCGGCGCACTTCCACCGGGTCCACCTCGGGCGCGTACAGGTTACGGCCATGCATCAGCACCTCGCCCTCGACGCGGGCGCCCAAGACAAAATCGTTCATGCGGTTGAAGGCCCGCAGGAGCGTGCTCTTGCCGCACCCCGACGGGCCGATGATGGCCGTGATCTTCCGGGTCTCCACCTGAAGATTGACATCCTGGATGGCCTTGAAATTGCCGTAGTAGAAATTGAAAGCGCGGGTCTCGATGGCCAGGGCGCTGGCGGCGGCCTCGCCGGCGGCCGGCCGCCCCGCCTCGGGCGCGGTCACTTGCAGGGTGGACATAGATGTGGCTTCCTTGATCGAGCTTTAGTACAGCCGGCGGCTGAAGCGGTTGCGCAGGATGATCGCGGACGCGTTCAGCGTCAGCAGCATGGCCAGCAGCACCAGGATGGCGGCCGCCGCGATGTTGCGGAACTCGGCCTGTGGGCGCGCGGTCCAGTTGTAGATCTGAATGGGCAGAGCCGTGAACTTGGAAAACAAACCGTCCGGGTCCACGGTGATAAAGGTGGAAGCGCCCACCACCACCAGCGGCGCGGTCTCACCGATGGCGCGGGAGACGGCCAGAATGCTGCCTGTCAGAATCCCCGGCAGGGCGTTGGGCAGAACATGGTGCCAGATGGTCTGCCACTTGGTGGCGCCCAGCCCATAGGCCGCCTGGCGGAAGGAGTCCGGCACGGCGCGGATCGCCTCCTTGGCGTTGACGATGATGATCGGCAGGATCAACAGCGCCATGGTCATGGCCGCCGCCACGATGGTGCGGCCGTTAGAATCGGCCACGCCGAACAGGGCGCCGCTGGTGAAGGCCTCCAGCGTGCGGACAAAGACCGCCAGCCCGAGCATGCCGTAGACGATTGACGGCACGCCGGCCAGGTTGTAGATGTTGGTTTCGATGATCTTGTAGAGAAAGCTCTGCGACGCGTACTCGTGCAGATAAATCGCCGCGCCAATGCCGACCGGCAGGGCAAAGGCCATGGTCAGCGCCACCAGCAGCAGCGACCCCAGCAGCGCGGTGCGGACACCCGCGAACTCCGGCTGGCTGGACATGGGCGTGGTGAGGAATTGCGGCGTCAGCCAGGAGCGAAAGACCAGCTTGCCATCCGGATGCTCAGCCTGCATTTCCGCCTCGATCGCGGCCCGGCCAAAGAGCGACTCGGTCAGCGGGTAGCTGGCTTGCACCTGACGTTTGACAACGCGCTCGTACACAATTTCCAGCACGTTGGCCGCGGTGCGTTCCACAAACGGCTGATCTTTCGCCAATTTATTGAAGGCGCCCGTAGATAAACTGGCCTGCAGAATGGCCACCAGTTCGACATGGGAGAGCGCTTCAAGCGGCTGCCCGGCCGGGGTCAGGGTGGCGGGATCCAATTTATCGACCACCACCACGTAACCGAAGGCATTGTTCACCACGTTATAGAGCAGCGCGGTCAGGGCCAGAATGCCGACACAGGTGGCCAGCAGAAACAGCGTCTGCCAGAGCAGGCCGGCGCGGTGCCGCTGATCGGTAAAGGCCCGCAGGCGGTCGCCCTCGGGCAGGGAGGCGGGGATGGGGCTCATTATTCGTACGCCTCCCGATAGCGGTTCACCACGGCGCGGCTGATCAGATTTAGGCTAAGCGTAATGGCAAAGAGCACCAGCGCGATCGCGAACAGGCTCTCGTAATCCAACGACGCATAGCTCAGGTCGCCGCCGCTGATGCGCACAATGTGGCCAGCCAGGGTCTCCGCCGCCTGGAAGGGGTTGAGGGTCAGGCTGGGGCCGGCGCCGGCCGCGATGGCCACGATCATGGTCTCGCCAAAAGCGCGCGAGATGCCGATGATAAAAGCGGCCACAATGCCGGAGAAGGCCGCCGGGACCACCACCTGAATGGCCGTTTCCAGCCGCGTGGCACCCAGGCCGTAGGCCCCCTCCCGCAGGGCGCGCGGC
This sequence comes from Anaerolineales bacterium, assembly GCA_017999235.1. The sequence goes on from JAGOBN010000261.1 coordinate 4,149, forward strand.
ACCGCGCTCAGCGCGTCCTCGCTCATGGAAGTGATCAGCGGCATGATCATGATTCCGATCACCAGGCCGGCCGAGGCCATGTTGTAGATCTCCACCGTATCCACGCCGAAGAGCGCCCGCAGACCAGGGGTGACGAAGGTCAGGGCGAAATAACCATAGACCACCGTGGGAATGCCGGCCAGGATTTCCAGGGTGGGCTTCAGCACGCCGCGCACCCGCGGCGACGCGTACTCGCTCAGAAACACCGCCGCGGCCAGGCCCAGTGGCATCGCCACCAGGATCGCGACCACGCTGGTGACCAGGGTGGCCGTCACCAGCGGCCAGATGCCAAACGCGTAAATATTGGGCGACCACTTGAACGTGGTAATGAAATCCAGCGGCCGAACTTCCGGGTTGGTAAAAAACAGCAGGGCCTCGCGGCCCAGCACGTACACAATCCCAGCCGTGATCGCCACCGAGATCAGTCCGCAGCCGAGGATCAGGATCTGGATGAAGCTTTCGCCCAGGCGCGACCGTTTCCGCAGCAGGTTCAGCGCGGCGGGGGAGTTGTCAGTCAGGGCCAACGTCTGTGCGGGGGACACGGTCTCAATCGGCGGCTCCTGCGGCTGGGGGGACAGCCGGATTTCAACCTGATCGGGCGCTGGAACGGATAGATTGGGTTTGAGGGGGGGCGTTTCGGCTGGATCAACGATTCGAGTGCTCATAGAGTCCCGCTTGCAGATTGATGGGGCGTTTCAAGGACGTCTGCCCATCGTCAGACGGCAGAGGAGGGCCCAGGTTGGACCCTCCTCTGCGGTAAGTCAACGGCGATTACTGGCCGGTGCCGGCGAGCCACGCGGCGTAGGCATCGCCCAGCGCGTTGTCGGCGGCCGGGAAGTAGCCCACGTCCACGATCTCGGCGTTCACATTCGTCAAGTAGAACAGGATGAACGCCGCCACCTGGGGCTTGGCCTGCATGATCTGGGCGTCCGAGTAGATATACAACGGCCGCGCCAGCGGGTACGTGCCGGCGTTCACCGCCGCCTGGTCAGGCGCCACCGCCGCCGCCGCCAGTTTCGCGGCGTCGCCGGCCGCGTCCGCTTCTTTCGCGACGGACACCACCGGCACGGCCTTCAGCTTGCCGGCCTCATTGGCGTAGTAGGCGTAGCCGAAGTAGCCCACGGCGTACTGCGACCCTTCCACGCCTTGCGCCAGGACGTTGTCGTCCTCGCTGAACTGCGTGCCCTCGGCGCTCAGGATGGCCTGCTCGCCGGCGTCGATGTTGGCCTTGCCGTCCACCAGATTGGCCGGCGCCATCACCGCCTCCACAAAGTAGTCAAACGTGCCGGAGTCCGTCCCCGGGCTGAAGCGCTGGATCGGCTCCGCCGGCCAGCCGGCGCGCACGTCCGCCCAGGTCTGCGCGGTGGAGAAGGCCGCCGCCAGTTCGCTGGCGGTGAGGTAATCCACAAAGGTGTTGTCCTGGCTGACCACCACGGCCAGCGCGTCCGTGCCGACGCGGAACTCCAGCGGCGTGCGCCCGAGGGCCGCGCAGTTGGCGATCTCTTTGGCGTTGATGGCGCGCGAGGCGTTGGAGATATCCGTCTCGCCCGTCTTGCAGAAGCGCTCAAAGCCGGCGCCGGTGCCGACGCTGTCGATGGTCACCTGGCCGCCGAAGCCCTCTTCGTTGAAGCGCTCGGCCATCCGTTCGGACAGCGGGAAGACGGTGGACGAGCCGGCGGTGACAATGTCGCCTTCCACCGCGGCGGCGTCCACGGCGGTGGCGCTCAGGGCGTACCACAGCCGGCCGTATGCCTTCGCGATGGCGCTGGCCGGGGCCGGGAAGTAGCCCACATCCACAATATTGTCGTCCAGGCTGTCCAGATAGAACTTGATGAACGCCGCCACCTGGGGCTTGGCCTGCAGGATCTGGGCGTCCGAGTAGATGTACAACGGCCGCGCCAGCGGATAGGTCGCCGCATCGACGGCCGCCTGGTTGGGCTCCACCGCCGCCGCCGGGTCGCTCTTGGCCACCGGCACGGCCTTCAGCTTGCCGGCCTCATTGGCGTAGTAGGCGTAGCCGAAGTAGCCCACGGCGTACTGCGACCCTTCCACGCCTTGCGCCAGGACGTTGTCGTCCTCGCTGAACTGCGTGCC
>JAGOBN010000262.1 GCA_017999235.1 Anaerolineales bacterium
CAGCGCGCACCCTGGCAGGGCGCGGAAAGCTCCCGCAGACGGAAGGGCGCCGCCGCCAGCAGGAAGGCTAGCGCCGCCACTAAGAGCCCCAGGACCAAGCGGCCGGCGGGCCGGAGGGCCGGCGCGGCGCTCATGACGGATTCTCTTTCAGCCAGAGGGTCACACTCTCCGGCTCCATGGTCGCCTGCACCACGCCGGCCAGCCGGCCGGTGAGCGCGTTCAAGTCGGTCTCGTCCCGCGCGGCGGCGGCGAAATCGGCCAGCACTTGTTGCGCGTCATACTTGCGGCGGAAGAAGCGCCGGTCGATAAAAGCCTGGACGCGGTTGCGGAGCGGCAGGACCAGGCCGGCCACGGCCAGCGTGGACGCCACCGTGATCCATTCCGAGCGCGCCCCACCCAGGGCGCCGACCACGCCCTGCAGCATGATCACCAGCCCCCAGTAGGTCAGCGCCAAGAGCGCCGTCAGGGCGGAATAGACCAGCGTGCGCCGGATGATGACGTCGATGTCCCACAGCCGGTAACGCAGGATGCTGATCCCCAGCGTGACGGGGATCACGCCCAGCAATACGACCTGGAGCGGCATCAGCAGGGCGAATAAGGTCTCCGTGAAGAAGCTGGAGGGAATCAACGCCAGGGCAATCGAGGGCAACAGCAGGAGCAGCACCAGCAGGCCAAAACCCGCCACCAGCCATTTGGATTGCTGGCGTTGGGCCGGCGAGGAAACGCGGCGATAGCGGTAGATCTGCGCCAGAGCCGCCGCCCCCCAGATGAAGGCGAGCGTCAGCGCATAGAGCCATGCCGGCCAGTTCGTCGGGTTGAGAGGCGAGCGGGGCGCCAGGTTCCACAAAACGGTAGTGACCGTCCATAACCCGGTCGGCAGCCAGCCCCAGCGCGGCACCCAGCGCCCGTCGGGGAAGAGAAAGAAGAAAGCCGGCATCAGGGCATACGCCAAGGTCGTCACCAGGCCGCCGAAGACGAAGCCGGCCGGGCTGCCCACCACCAGAGCCAGCAGCCAATACGAACTGCCTCCGACCCCAAACGCAATCAGGAAGAGCGAGGCGAACAACCCGAAGCCATCCTCGGATTTGCGCCCAGCCACGACGAGTCCCACGGTGATGTAGACCAGCGCCACCAGCCCCTCCAGCGTCAGCGACAGGCCGGCGTATCCCGCGGGCGAGAGCCCCAGCGGCGCCAGGGCCGCCCGCGCTGCCGCTTCCGTCCCGTACTGCTGAATGTACTGCGCCGAATAGCCCAGCTGCGTCAGCCCGTCGCGAACCTCTTCGGCGGGCGAGAGATAGCGGGCATACCGCGCCGGCGCCGCCAGCCCAAACGCCGCCAGCGAAAGGCCGGTGAGCACCGCCCACGCGGCGCGGGCGGCCGCCAGCCGGCGGCCGGACAGACGGGAGTGGGCGTGGATCTCCCCGGCCAGTGGCCTCACGGGGTTCTTCCGATCACGGCGCTCATCCGCCGGCCATTCAGCATGGTCTCAGCCCTCCCCGGGCGAATGTCCCAGGTGCGGCCCCGGCCGGCCTGCTTCGGCCAGCCCGGGTCTTTCCGGCCGCAGCCACACCGTCACGCTCTCCGGCTCCATGGTCGCCTGCACCACGCCGGCCAGCTGGCCGGTGAGCGCGGTTAGGTCGGTTTCATCCCGTGCGGTGGCGGCGAAACTGCTCAGCACGCGCGCCGCATCATACTTGCGGCGGTAGAAGCGCTGATCAATAAACGCCTGGACCCGGTTGCGCAAGGGCAGAAACAACGCGGCGACCGTGAGCGTGGACGCCACCGTGATCCATTCCGCCTGCCGGCCGCCGGCCGCCGTGACCAGGCCTTGCAGGCTGATCACCAGGCCGAAGTAAGTCAGCGCCAGCAGCGCGGTCAGCGCCGAATAGATCAGCGTGCGCCGGAGGATGACGTCGATGTCCCACAGCCGGTGGCGGAGCATGGCCACCAGCATCGCGAAAGCAAAGAAGCCGTAACCGGCCGCGTAAAGCGGCAGGTTAATCAAGAGCGCGATCAGGCGCGCCGGCGACGGCTGGGTGAGGGGATAGAACACGGACACCGCCGTGTAGTAGCTGGCCGTAAAGAACGAGGCCGTAATGCCCAGCAGCACCCATTTGATCTGCTGGCGTTCAATGGGGCCGGACACGCGGAAGTAGCGGTAGGGCATGGCATAGCCGGCGAGGCCGATCCACAACAAGGTCAACACCGCGAAGAGCGGGGCATACACCGACGTGATCGGGAAGACAGTGGCCAGGGCGGCATACAGGCTGGTGAGGATGAGCACCGGCCAGCGCATCCACCGCGGCTCAAACCGGCCGTTCGGAAAAATGAACGGGATCGGCAGGAACAGCGCGCTGCCAATCCCCAACAAGAGGCCTTGAAGCGTGTGGAAGACGGGGCTGATGCCCTGATTGCCCTCCAAGAGCACCGTCATCAGCGCCCCGGAGATCACCAGCGCGACCCAGTCATTTGACCGGCGCCAGACAATAAGCAGCCCAACCGCCGCCAAGCTCAGCCGGGCCGTGATCGAGGCCGCCAGCGAGAGGGGGAGCAGCGGAATGGACAGCCCCAGAGCGGCGGCGATCTCGGCGTCTTCGTGCGTAATTTGAGTGGCGGCCGGGCAGGCGGCCGGGGCGGCGCAACGCGGCAGCGGTAAGCGCGCGGTGTTAAAGGTGCTGTCGATGAACAACAGGACACAAGCGGCGGCGAGCACCAGCCAGCCGGCCCGCGCCAGGTAGACCGCCGGCCCGCGCAAGGCGGTGGGTGAACTGGCGGCCGGCGTCATAGCGTGATTTCCTGGCCGGGCGCAGCGGCCGGCCGCGGCGAGCGGGGCGCGGGCCGCAGCCACACGCCCACGCTCTCCGGCTCCATGGTCGCCTGCACCACGCCGGCCAATTTTTCGGTGAGCGCGTGCAAATCGGTCTCGTCCCGCGCGGCCAAGGCGAACGCGGCCAGCGTTCGCCCGGCGTCATATTTGCGGCGGAAGAAGCGCCGGTCGATAAACGCCTGGACGCGGCCGCGCAGCGGCGCCACCAGGGCCGCGACGGCCAGGGTGGAGGCGACCGTGACCCACTCCGCCCGCGCGCCGCCCAAAGCGCCGGCCACGCCCTGCAGGATGATGATCAGCCCGAAATACGCCAGCCCGAGCAAGCCGGTGAGGGTGGAATAAATCAACGTGCGGCGGATGATGACGTCGATGTGATACAGCTGATACTTGAAGACCGCGACCCCGATCCCGGCCGGGTAGGACAGCAGGCCCGCGATCTGGAAAAAGACGGTGATCCACGAAGTGCTGAATTCCAAGGCGAATAGGACCTGCGAGATCAACAGGGTCATGTAAGGGACGAGCACCAGGCTGGCCAGGAACACGAACCACTTGATCTGCTGGCGCTCTTCGCCGCGGGCGCGCCGGTAGCGCATGACCTGCGAGAACACCGCGGCCAGAATGCTGGCGGCGGAGATCAGCGAGGTGACGGCAAACCAATCGATCCGCGCCAGGGCCGGGGGTGCAAACGGGAGCGCCAGCGGGTTGGCCACCACAAGCTGGATCCCGTGGGCAGGGTATAGGTCAATGGTGGCCGTCAGAAAAGTCCTGGCGAGGCTGCCGGCCGCCAACAGGCCAGCCGCGCCCCAGCCGAGGCGCCGCCAGCCGGCGGAGACGAAGCGGCCGGTGGGGAACCACAGCGGCAGCAAGATGAACAATAGGAATCCGGGCACATTGGAGAATAGTCCGTAAAACGCGGCGAAAGCGTCCAGGCCGGCCGGCGGACTGGCCATGACCAAGTAGCCGTACCTCAGCACATCGTCCCCCAGGAGAGTCAGCGCCAACAGCGGACCGCCCGCCAGGAGCAGCCAGCTGATGCGGTTCTCGGATTGGTAGGTGGCGATCAAGGCGCCGAGCAGGCTGTACGCGAAAATGGGCAAGGAATAGGCCAATTCGACAGACGCGGCCTCGGACGTCAGCCCAAACATCAGCGTCAGCAGGGCATCGGCCGCCAGGATCAGGCCGGCCCCGGCGCACAGGCCCCAGGCCAGCCAGCGCAGAGGGTGGGGGGAAGCGGCCGGTTGCATGCGACCTCACAATCCCTGGAAGACGCCCCAGATCAGGATCGCCAGCCCCGGCACCGAGAGCAGGGCGGAGACACTGCCCGCGATGAGGCCCGGCGAGCGCGCCTTGAATTCGTCTTGCACGCCCAGCGCCCAGTTGACCACGGCGGCGAGATCCAGACAGGCGCTGGAAGCGGCCAGCAGGCCGGCGGCCAGCAGTTCCACCTCGGCCGCCAGCGGCGAGAGCGCCACGGCCCAGATCAGACCGAGCAGCATCAGGCCCTGTTGGAGGCCGGCTTGATGAGCCGTGAGCAGGTAGCGGTGTTCGAGGTTCGGGTTGCGGGCGCGCAGGCCGGCCAGCACCGCGCCGACCATCAGGCCGAAGGCCAGGTTGAGCACCCCGCCGACCACCAGCACCCGGCTGGCTGTATCCATGTCACCTCCCGGGTCCGCGTATCACCCGCTGACGGCCGCGCTCTCAGGCCCGCGTTCCGCGAGCGGCTTCAAACTGCGCCAGCTTTCCGCCACGGGCGTCAGGCCCACCTCCCGCACGGCCTGCCGCGCGGCCAGGCCTAGGATGGCCGTGAAGGTCGGGTAAGCCAACTCGAGTTCCGCCAGCTGCTCCACGGGCATGCCGGCCGCTAGGGCCGCCGCCGCGATTTGCACGATCTCCACGGCCTGCTCGCCCACCACGTGCGCGCCCAGGATCTGGCGCGTCCGCCGTGAGACGAGGAGTTTGCAGAAGCCGTCCGGCCGGCCGTCGATCACGGCCCGGTCCATGTCCGCGTACGGCACCACGGCCGTCACGCAGTCCGGCTCGGCGGCGCGCGCCTGGGCCTCGGTCAGCCCCACGCTGCCATATTCCGGATCGGTGAAGCCGCCGTGCGGTACGATCCGGTGAGAAGCGCTGCGCGCGGCGCCTCTCATCGCGTTCTCGGCCGCCACGCGGGCCTCATGGTCCGCGCTCTGCACCAGCATCATGCGCCCGGTGATATCGCCGGCCGCCCAGATATGCGCGGCGCTGGTGCGCAGTTGGTCGTCCACGGCCACATAGCCGCGCTCGGTCCGCACGCCGGCCGCCTCCAGGCCCAGCCCATCCACGTTGCCCACCCAGCCCACGCTCAGGATCACGGCCTCCACCGCCAGCGGCCGGAGGCCGTCCGGGTATTTCACCCAGGCCGTCACGCCGGCCGCGCTCGGCTCCAAACGGTCCAGCCCGCCCAGACCGGTGCTGATGTGCAGGCCGCGCGCCTGAAAGGCGGCCGTCAGGTGCGCGGAGACGGCGGCATCCTCGGCCGGCACCAGGCGCGGCATGACCTCCAGCAGATGCACCTCCGTCCCGAAAGCCGCGAAGATCGAGGCCAGTTGGCAGCCCGTGGCCGCCGCGCCTACCACAGCCAGCGAGCGCGGCAGGCGCGTCAGCGTCCACACGTCGCTGTGGGTCAGCGCCAGGTCCGCGCCCGGGAAGGGCAGGCGGCGGGCGTGGCCGCCCGCGCACAGGATGAACTGCGCGGCGGTCAGGGTCTCGCCGTCTGGCAGCGCCAGCGTGTGCGGGTCCACGAAGCGCGCCGGGCCGGCCTCCGCGCGCACCGTGACGCCGGCCGCGGCCAGGTGCGCCACCAGCTGCTTCTTCTCCTGCAGGCGGTAGATGGTCTGCTGGGTGCGCGCCAGCAGGGCCGGCAGGTCCACGCCGGTCACGCCGCCGGTCAGCCCGTACTCGGCGAACTGCTCGGCCTCGCGGCGCAGGCGCGCGGCCTTGGCCAGCACGCGCGTCGGCGCGCAGCCGTCATTGGTGCAGGTGCCGCCCAGCCGGCCGCGCTCCACCAGCGCCACGGACGCGCCCAGTTCGCGGGCGCGCAGGGCGGCGGTGACACCGGCCGGCCCGCCGCCGATCACGATCAGATCAAAGTGCGTTTCAACAGGAGCAGAGGTCATCGGGATGGTTACTCGGTTTTCTGTAGGGCCGCCTGCCAGGCGCCTTGGATGGCGGAGCAGCAGCGCCCGTGTCCGGGCTAAGTAGTCTGATTTTATCTGAATTGGCGCTGGCTGCGCGGGTGTTAGCGAGCCTGGGTTGAAGCGTACCCTCCGGGCGTCCGCTGAACGTTACGGCGGCTCAGAGCCGGCGGCAGACGGCCGGCGCCTCCCCCGGAAAGCGCCGGCCTGTGTCCCCATGCGTTTCCCCCTGGCCGGCGGTTATTGGGCGGAGTCGGC
>JAGOBN010000007.1 GCA_017999235.1 Anaerolineales bacterium
GTGTTCAACGCCGCATCAGCGGGCCGATTGGGGACCCCAATTTCTACGCGCAGATCTTGGTGGTGATTGTGCCGTTGGCGTTGGATCGGCTGTGGCACGAGAAGGTCATCTGGCTGCGCGGGCTGGCGGCTTGGTCCCTGGCGGCCTGTACCTTGGCGATCCTGTTTACCTTTTCGCGCGGCGGTTTCTTGGCACTCGTGGTGGTGCTGGGGGTGATGTTTTTTATTCATCGACCCAGCCTGTCGGCGACCCTGCTGACGCTGGGAGTGGCGGTGGTCATGTTGCGCTTTGCCCCCGACGGCTACCTGCAGCGCATCCTCTCGATTACCGATGTGCTGGATGTGTCGGTGACCACGGATCAATCCGTGCGGGGCCGCGCCAGTGAGAACGCCGCCGCCTGGATGATGTTCGTCGCGAACCCCATCGGCGGTGTAGGCCTCAATCAGTATCCCGTTAACTACCAAACGTACTCGCGGCTGATGGGAATGGATCCGCGCCGGGAGAACCGTTCACCGCACAGCCTGTATTTGCAGATCCTGGCGGAGACGGGTCTGGCCGGCCTGTTGACCTACGGGACTGTCGTGGTGTCTATGTTTGCCGGGTTGTTCGAGGCGCGGCGCCGTTTTACGGCGCTGGGCCAATCGGCCTCGGCTGGATCGGCGGTCGCTGTGGGGGTAGCGCTTGTCGGTTATCTGGTAGCCGCTATTTTCCTGCATGCCGCGTATGCCCGCTACTTTTGGCTCCTGTTTGGTTTAGCGCTGGCGATTTGGAATATCGCCCGGCACGAATGGGAGGCCTCAAGCCTGGTCGGCGGGCGCGCGGGGGCCGCCGGCCGCGGCTGATGTCAAGATCCGTCAAACGCCAGCTGACTCAAGACCGTCGTCCATACCCCGGGATGCCGGTTGAGTAAACTCACCGCCACGCTGGTGTGGCCGAGCTAGCCTTGCTGCCCTGTAACTGACGATGGCCTCCACCGCGCCGCCCACGCCTCCGCCCAAGCTCTCCCTGCTGGCCATGCAGGGCACGTTTTGGTCCTATCTTTCCTTCATTTCCGGCAAGCTGCTGGTCTTCTTCACCACCGTCATCCTCGCCCGCCTGCTGACCCCCACAGAATTCGGTGTGATGGGCTACTGCCTGATTGTGCTGCAGTACCTGGATTTAGTCAGCGACATATCTATGGACGTGGCCTTAATCTCGCGGCGCGAAAAACTGGAAGAGGCTGCCAACGCCGCGTTCGGGGTCAGTTTGGTGACCAGCCTGCTGATCTACGCGGCTGCCTGGGTGGTGGCGCCCGCGGTTGCCAGTTTCTTCAAGGAGCCCGAAGTCGCCGAGTTATTACGGACGGTGATTATCGTCCTGCCGTTGGCGGCCCTGGCCAATGTGCCGGGGGCGCTGCTGCAGCGGGAACTGCGCTTCAAAGCCAAACTCCTGCCGGATATTACCCGCAGTGTGGTGAAAGGCGGACTCTCGATTGGGTTGGCGCTGCAGGGCTTTGGGGTGTGGAGCTTGGTTTGGGGCCAGATCGGGGGCGAGTTGGCCACCACCGGAATGGTGTGGCTGTTGGCGCGCTGGCGGCCGACTTTGCGGTTTGAGGCGGCGGTGACCCGTGATTTAATCCGCATCGGTTTGCATATCATGACCGTGAGTGTAGCCGGGACTGTTCTGGCGAATGTGGACTACGTGTTGGTCGGCGGCAACTTGGGGCCTGCGGCGTTGGGGCTGTATACACTGGCTTACCGCATCCCCGAATTGGTAATCAATAACTCGATGTCCGTCATCGGCCGCGTGGCTTATCCGATCTTGGCGCGCATTCAGACCGATCGTCAGCGCCTGCATATGGCCTATTTCACCTATCTGCGTTACATTACCCTCTTCACTTTCCCGGCCGGAGCGGGGTTGGCCCTGCTGGCGACGCCCTTCATTCATGTGGCCTATACAGTCAAGTGGGCGCCGGCCATCCCCGTGATGCAGGCTATCGCTGTAGCCATTGCGCTGGGCTCGCTCGGCTATCTGCCAGGCGTTATCCTCAAAGCCACGAATCGCCCTGAAATCTTAAACGCGTTCACGCTCGTTAAACTGCCGTTGACCATTGGCTTACTCTGGTATGCCACCCGCTGGGGCATCACGGGTGTGGCCCTGGCCCAAGTAGGCGTGGCGTTGGTAAATCTGGCCATCACCACCGTGCTGACTCGCTGGGCGTTGGGCATCCCGGTGGCCGGCATGCTGACCGCTATCCGGCCGGCTTTTCTGGCGACGCTGGTAATGACCGGCGGCGTGGCGGCCGTGGCCGCCGTCTGGCCCGGTGACAGCCTCGGCACCCTGCTGGCTTGGGCCGGCCTGGGCGTACTCCTGTATGGGGCCGCTTTGGCCGTCTTCAGCCGTGAAACCGTGGAACGGGCGGGGCAGATCGTGCTGGCCGTTCTGCCCCGCCGGTCGCCCGCGCCATGAGCAGCGCGGGGCGGGTCAGCGCCATTATCACTGCCTATAATAGTGCCACCTATATCGACCGGGCGATCGCCAGTGTTCTGGCGCAGACCCGCCCGGTGGATGAATTGGTCGTCATCGACGACGGGTCGCATGATGATACACGCGGGGTGGTGGCCCGCTACGCTGACGCCGGCGTGCGTTACATTTACCAATCCAATCAGGGGCCGAGCGCGGCGCGCAACCGCGGCCTGGCCGAAACCACCGGCGAGTTCGTTGCTTTTCTCGACAGTGATGATCAATGGCTGCCTGACAAAACGGCTCAGCAGCTGGCGTACTGCGCGGCCGCGCCGGCGGCGGCTGTGGTCAGCGGGCCAGCCATCTGGTGGAATCCGGAGACGGATCGCCGCTGGCTGAAACCAATCCCGCTGCGCCCCGGCCAGGACTGGCACACGGAACTGCTGGTCCGCAACGTGGTCGGCAACCCTTCACAGGTGTTGATTCGCCGCGCGGTGATCGAGGCCAGCGGCCCGTTTTCGACCGCGCTTGTGTGGGGCGAAGAATGGGAACTCTGGCTGCGCCTGGCCGCTCAGGCACCGATCGGATTTGTGGCCGAACCGGTGATCATCTACCGATTACAGGTGGGCGGCCTGACCGCCAAACGCCGGCCGGAACACATCGAGCAGTTGCTGCAGGCTTGTCTGCAGGCGATCGACCGGTACCCGGATGAGCGCCGGCGGCCGGCGCTGCGCCGCCAGGTGCGCAGCGGCGCCGCGTTATCTCAAGCTCACTTGGCCGAACGGCGCCATCGCCCCCCGGCTGAGGTGCGGCCGCATGCCTGGCGCGCCGTGCACCTTGATCCGTGGCACAACACCGGGGACAAGGTCAAAGTGCTGACGCGCGCCTTAATTCCCCAGTGGCTGTATCAGTTTTATCGCCGCTGGCTTAAAGACCGTCCACCTGGATAATGCTATCGTGCATGTTGTTCAGCTGATTGACAAGCTAGGGTTAGGGGGCGCCGAGGCCCTGCAAGCTACCTTCGCCGAGGCCGCTCAGGCCGCCGGACTGCGCGTGACCGTCATCGGGCTAAAGGAAGTGCCCGGGCGGCCACTGCCTGGCCGCTTGCGAGAGCTGGGCGCCGCGGTTCATTTTTTCCCCGCTCCTAAACTCGCTGATCCGGTTCGCTTCTGGCAGCTGACCGACTTTTTGCGCCGCGCCGCGCCCGATGTCATCCAAGCGCATTTGACTCAGGCGAATATCCTAGGCGCTCTGGCCGGCCGGCTGACCGGCCTCCCCGTCGTCGCCACGCTGCATTCCACAGGTATCGAGCCGCGCCATCGCAACTCGGCGGCGTGGTGGCTGGAGACCCAGGCGCTGCGCCACGGCGCGCAGCAGGTGGTGGCCGTCGGGAACCAAGTGGCTCAGGCACATCGTGACCGCCTGCGGCCGCGGACCCCGATTGTCATCCCCAATGCGGTGGCCCCGGTGCCGCCCCTCGACGCTGCGGAACGTCTCGCGCTGCGCCGACACCTGCTGGGAGATCCAGCCCGGCCCATGGTGATCGCTGTCGGGCGGCTCGTGGTTCCCAAAGCCTATCCAGATCTATTGGCGGCCTTTGCCCAAATTCGCGGCGCGCATCCAACTGCGGCGCTGGTCATCGTTGGGGACGGGGATCTGCGCCCTGCCTTAACGGCTCAAATTGAGACCCTCGGGTTAGCCGGCCAGGTGTTCCTGTTAGGGGCGCGCTTCGATGTGCCGCGCCTGCTGCGCGCCAGCGATCTATTCGTCAATAGTTCGCATTGGGAGGGCCTGTCCGTGGCTTTGTTGGAGGCGATGGCGGCCGGCCTGCCGGTGGTGGCCACGGCGGTGGGCGATGCCCCGCAAGCGCTAGCCGATGGCGCCGGCCTCATTACTCCGCCCGGCGACCCGGCCCAATTGGCCGCCGCGCTCAGCGCCTTGCTGCGCGACCCGGCGCGGCGTGAGGCGTTGGGTCAGGCGGCCGCCCAGCGGGCACGGCAGCATTATAGCCCCGCCGTATGGCTGCAACGCCTGATCCAGGTCTATCAGGCGGCCGGCGCCGATGCATCAGCGCGCCGCGCGCCAGCCGCCGGCCGCCAGGCTTAGGGGACGGCTGATGCGCCTGGGTGTTAGGATGGTCACGCATGTCTTTTACCCTTCCGTGGGCGGGGCGCAAACCCATACACTACGGTTGAGCCAGAAACTTCGCCAACAAGGCGTCGACGCGCGGGTGATAACGCGGTCGGGGCCGGGGCTCACGCGTTCCACTGAGGTAGGCGGGGTGCCCCTCGAACGGGTCGGGCGCGGGCGGGGCGGCAAGCTGGTGGGCGGGCCGAGTTTTGTGGTGGAAGCCGTCGGCCGTTTATATGCCCAGCGCCGAGACTATGACGTGCTCCACACCCATATGATGTTCTCGGCCATGACGATTGGCCTGTTGACGCATTGGATCACGGGCAAGCCGTTGATCGTCAATCCGCATGGCCGGGGACCGCACGGAGATGTGGGGAAACTCATAGCGCAAGGGTGGCTGGGCCGCGCGCGGCTGGCGGCCGCCCGGCGTTCAGCGGATGCCTTTGTATGTATCAGCCCGGCCATTCATGAGGAGCTGCGCGGTATGGGAGCGCCGGCGGCGCGTCTGTGGGATATCCCCAACGGCGTTGATATTGACCATTTCCAGCCGGTGGCCGGGCGCGGCGACGGGACGCGGCTTAAACTGGCCCTCGGCCTGCCCGCTCAGCCGGCCGTGGTGTTTGCCGGGCGGCTGGCGCCTGTCAAAGGCGTCGAAGTCTTGTTGCGGGCCTGGCCAGAGGTGCTTCAGGCGGTGCCGGCCGCGCAGTTAATCATTCTGGGCGAAGGCGAATTGCGCGCCGCCCTGGAAACCCACTCCACCCAGTCTGGCCTGAAGGCTAGCGTGCGCTTTATTCAAGGGTGCCATGATGTGGCGCCCTATTTGCAGGCGGCCGATGCTTTTGTCTTGCCGTCATACTCGGAAGGATCACCGGTCGCGCTCCTGGAGGCGATGGCTTGCGGGCGGCCATGTGTCGCCACGGCGAATGTCGGCAATCTACAAGTGCTGACGGATAACGTCACTGGCCGGCTGGTGCCGGTGGGCGAAGCCGGCCCATTGGCCGCCGGCTTGGTGGAGGCCCTGCGGGAGCCCAGCGCCGCGGCCTGGGGGGAGCGGGCTCGCGCGGAGGTGGTGCAGCGCTACTCGCTTGACACGGTCGCTGCCCGCTATGTGGCGCTGTATCAGGCGTTGGTCCGGCGGGAGGCGCGGCCCGCATGAGCCAGTCCGTGCATGTGCTGCATGTCATTGATAGTCTCACCTTGGGCGGGGCCGAGGTGCAGGTGAGCCAACTGGTACGCGGCCTGCAGCAGCATGGCCATTTCCGCGTCAGCCTGTGCTACAGCACCCCGGGACCATTGGAAGCCGAATTGACCGCCGCGGGGGTGCCGCTGACGCGGCTGCGCCGCCGCGCCCGCTTGGACCCGGCGCTGTTATTCGGGATTTGCCAAGTGATCCGGCGTGACCCGCCGCAAATTGTCCACACCCATTTATTCAAGAGTGATATGCACGGCCGCCTGGCCGGGCGCCTGTGCGGCGTGCCGGTGGTGCTCTCATCTTTGCGAAATTGCGACGCCTGGGCCCAGCGCCCGCTTTTGGGCCGGGTCTACGGCGCCACCGCGGCGCTGACCGATCACCTGGTGGCCGTCTCGGAAGATGTGCGGCAGTATCACATCCGGTATAGCCACCTCCCGCCGGCGAAGGTGACGACCATTGAAAACGGGGTCGACGTGCGCCGGTTCGCGGGCCAAGCCGAGGCCGGCCACGCCCTCCGGCGCGAACTGGGCGTGTCGCCTGAGACTCCGCTGATCGGGATGGTCGGCCGCCTGAAACCGCAAAAAGATCCAAGCATGTTTCTCGAGGCGGCGGCGCGAATTCGGCAGGCGCAGCCGCACGCCCGCTTCTGGATGGTCGGGGATGGCCCGCTGCGCGCCGACCTGGGGGAACAGACGCGCCAGCTGGGTCTAGCCGAGGCAGTGACGTTTTGCGGCGTCCGGCAAGATATTCCGGCGGTGCTGGCCGCGCTGGATGTGTTGACGCTCACCTCGCGGTGGGAGGGGCTGCCCGGCACCGTGCTAGAGGGGATGGCGGCGGGCCGGCCAGTCGTGGCGACAGCCGCGGAAGGCACGCGGAGTGTGGTGGTGGATGGTGAAACCGGCTTGCTGGTACCCGTGGGCGATGCGCCCGCTTTGGCCGCCGCCTGCCTGCGGATTTTGGCGGATCCCGCGCTCGGACAGCGTTTGGGGCAGGCTGGGCAGCGCCGCGCGCAGGCCCGCTACAGTCTGACGGCCCTGGTCGACCGGACGGTGGCCTTATATAACGATTGGCTCAGCCGGAAGACCGGGCGGGCCGCCTATCCATGACGCGCCGACTGCATGTTTTGGAGATCGCGAAATCCACCGGGGGCGTTGGTGAATACGTCCGCTGGGTTGTGGAGGGTTTGGACAAAGAGCGCTTTCAATTCACGGTGGCGTGTCTTTCAGAGGGCGGGCCAGAATTGGCCGCTCATCTGAATCGCCTGCCGGGCGTGCAGGCCCTCGCCTTGGCGATGAATCGCTTTGAGATCGACCCAGTGGGTGACGCCCGCGCCGGCTGGGCGTTGGCGCGGCTTATGCGCCAGAACCGCTTTGATTTGATCCACGCCCACGCGTCCAAGCCCGGTTTTCTGGCGCGCGCCGCCGCGGCTGGCATCGGGGTGCCGGTCTTGTATTCGGCGCACGGCTTCGCGTTTCACGAGGGAACGGCGCCGTTCCGCGCGGCCGTATTTGGGGCGGTCGAGCGGCTGGCCGCGCGCTGGCTGACCACCCGTATCATCGCCGTCTGCAACGAGGAACGTGACCGCGCGCTGCGTTTTGGCGTCGGCCGCCCGGAACAATACCAGACCGTCTATGCCGGCGTGGAATTGAGCCGATTCGGGATGCCGATGGACGGAGCCGCGCTGCGCGGCCAACTGGGTATTCCAGCGGCGGCCCCGCTTATCGGGGCTGTGGGGCGGCTGAATACTCAAAAGTCTCCGTTGGATTTCGTGCGGATGGCGGTGCAGGTGCGGGCCGTGCGGCCTGAGACGCATTTCATCTGGATCGGCTCCGGCGCCTTGGAGTCGGCGGCGCGCCAATTGGCGACGGAACAGGGCATGGCAGGCCAGTTGCATTTTGCCGGACAGCGCAGCGATGTGCCGGCGCTCCTAGCCGCGCTAGATGGCTTCGTGCTGTCATCGCGGTGGGAGGGCTTTTCGTTATCAATCCTGGAAGCTATGGCCGCCGGCCTGCCCGTCGTTGCCACCCGGGTTACAGGCGCCGCGGAAGCGGTGGTGGCGGGTGAGACCGGCTGGCTGGTGCCGCCGGCCAACCCGGATGCGCTGGCGGCAGCGGTACTGGCTCTGTTGGGTGACCCCGCCCGCGCCCGGCAGATGGGCGCCGCCGGACGTCAGCGGGTGGCGGCGCATTTCACACGCGCGCATATGCTGGCGCAATTGGATACAATCTACCGCCAATCAGCCAGCCTGATAGAATAAACAATTTAGCGGGGCTCAAGCAGGCCGTGACCAATGACCCATCACCCGAAGCCCAATAAGCTGATACCCTCCGGGTGTTTTATGGAAGTTGGTGTTCGAATGAGGAGCAGGCAATGCGCAAGTTAATAGTTCACTTCGGTTTGATTGTGGTATGTGTCGCGCTGGCCGCTGGGCCTGCGCTTCCGGGCTATGCCCAGTCCTCAAACCCCACCCCGACCGTCGAGGTCGCCCCCACCCAGCCGGCGCCCACCCTCGTGCCCGCGCCCACCCTCGTGCCCGCGCCCGCCGCGGGCAGTGACGTGATCAGCCTGACCAGCCTGGGGGTGTCCGATCTAACCTTGCGGGGGCCGTCCAGCACCAGCCGCGCGCTGTTTAGTCTACCGGCTGATTGGAAGCTGAACTCGGACGCGGAGCTGTGGTTGAGTTTCGCGACGTTTATCGGCCAGAGCGCGGCGGCCGGACCCGGGTGGGGCGGTGCTTTGCAGATTGCGTTCAATGGCGTCATCGTCGCCAGCCTGGCCCTTGATCAAACGGGCGACCGCTTGCTCACTATCCCGATCCCATTGGCGGCGCTGCAGGGTGAACTCGTCGATGGCCGGTATGAGTTGGCTTTTGCTTTGGACAGCGGTGTCGGGTGCGAAGTGGACCAGAATGTCACGGTGGTTGTGTCGGCGGGCTCGCGGCTGCGCCTGCCGCATACGCAGCAACCGCCGGCGACTGATTTGAGCCTGCTCCCCAGCCCCATCTATCAGGCCTCGTTCTTGCCGGACGTAGCTACGCTGGTGATCCCCGATCAGCCGTTGGCCGGTGAGCTCCAGGCCGCTCTAGATGTGGCCGCCGGCCTGGGCCGGCAATCCAGCAGCGAATTGACGCTGACGCTGACCACGGCGGCGCAGTTGACCGCCGTGACCCGCGCGCAGACCCACCTGATCTTGGTGGGGCGGCCGGCCGCCTTTAGCCTGCTGTCGGGGCTGGCATTGCCTGCGCCGGTCGCGGCAGGGCGCTATCAATCCGCGGGCGCCGCGGTGGACGATGGTTTTGTGCAGATGATCATCTCGCCGTGGAACGCCTCCAAAGTGTTATTGCTGGTCGGCGGCGGCAGCGAAACCGCCGTCATTAAGGCCGGCCAAGCGTTCAGCAGCGGCACGCTGGTGACGGGTTCCCAGCCCAATCTGTCGGTGGTGGCGGAAGTGCGCGCGGCCCCGCCGCCGGCGACGATCCCGGTTGATCAAACCCTGACCGATCTGGGCCTGGCGGTCCGCACCGCGCGGCGGCCGGGCGCGAATGTCCTCACGAGCCGGTTTTATTTGCCGGCCGGGCTGGTGCTGGATGGCACCGCCAATGTGGCGCTCGTGTTTAATCACTCGGCCCTCTTGGATTACGAGCGGTCCGGCCTGGTGATCAGCATGAATGACGAGCCGATCGGGAGTGTGCGTCTGACGGCCGACACGGCCGCCAAGAGCAACGTAATGGAAGTGTCTATCCCGCCGGCTTCGGTCCACCCGGGCGTTAATCGCCTGGTGGTCACCGCCGATTTGATCCCGCTGTCGGGTTGCTATGACCCGCGCACGTTGAATTTGTGGTTCACACTGCGCCCGGAGACCACCTTACATCTGCCGACGACGCCGACGCCGGCTCGCACCGGTTCGGTCATCCAACTGCGGGCGTACCCGGCTCCGTTTACCCTGGAGCCCACGCTGAGCACTACGGCCTTTGTTTTGGCCCACGACGATCTGGCGGGCTGGCAGGCGGCGCTGAGTTTGGCTTTTGACCTGGGAGACCGCTCCGATGGGGAGCGGGTGGATCTGGTGGCCGCGTACAGCGACGCCGTGCCGGAAGCAGTACGCGCTGAACGCGATCTGGTGCTGGTTGGCCGGCCCAGCGGGTTGGCGCTCCTGGGCGAGCTCGCCGCCCGCCTGCCGGCTCCCTTCCCCGCCGGCAGTGATCTGGCCGTGGAAGACCGCTTGCCGATCTCGTATCGTCTGGCACCGGAGGTGAGCCGCGGGTATCTCGAACTGCTGACCAGTCCCTGGAATTCCGATCGGATCGTGCTGGCGGTTCTGGGTAATACGGCTGCTGGGCTCGCGTCGGCGGCGGCGGCGCTGCTGACCACGGAAACCCGGACCGCGCTGAACGGCGATCTCGCCGTCATTCAAGGTCTGCAAGTAGAAGCCGTGGACACGCGGACTGTTGTTGGGCTGGCCCCGGCCGCGATCCTCACGGGAACCCTGACCACGCCATCCGGGACGGCCCTTGAGGCCGCACAATTCGATACGCCGACGGCGCGGCCGGACTGGGTGCTGCCGGTGCTCGGAGTCTCGGTGGCGTTGACGATGGCTGTTTTGGGGCTGGTAGTCTTTCTGTGGGGGCGCGGCCGCCGGCCCAAAGCCGGTTGAGGGTCCGCGCTGCGATGCGTGCTGTCAACTGGCGGGCGGCCACTCTCAACACCGCCGAACACCTAGGACTATGGGCGCTGGCTCAGCGGCTGGGGGAGCCTGACCGCCAGCGTCTGTATGTGCTGACATATCATCGCGTGGCCGAGCCGAACCACCGGCCGGATCTCGATCCCGATGTCCTTAGCGCCACCCCGGCGGTGTTTGACGCGCACATGCGCTTCATCGCCAGCCACTATCAGCCCGTCTCGGCCGCAGAAGTGTTGGAAAGCCTGGCCGGGGGGCGGCCGCTGCCTCGCAACGCCGTGCTGGTGACGGTGGATGACGGCTATCGCGACTTTGGTGAGCATATCTTCCCCATTGCCCAGCGCTATGGTATTCAGCCGGTGCTCTTCCTGGCGACCGCTTACGCCGAGGGCGGCTCATTTTGGTGGGATCGGCTGTATCGCTCGGTCCAGCGCACCCGGTTAGCGGGGCTTCACTCTCCGGTGGGTTGGCTGCCGCTGAGCTCCCCGACCGACCGGGCGCTGGCCCTGCGCCGTCTGCGTGCTCATGTCAAGCGGGCGCCATTCACGGAAGCGCAAACCGCGGTCGAGGCGGTGTGTGCGACCCTGGATCCGGAACCGCCGCCGCCGGAGCCCGCCACGTTGGATTGGGAGGCGCTGCGCACGCTGGTCCGCGCCGGCGCCACCATCGCCAACCACACGCATACCCACCCGGTACTCAGCCACATCCCCGTCGAGCAGGCGCGTGCGGAAGTGCGGTTGGCCCAAGCTTTGCTGCAGCGGGAGCTCAGCCAAGCCTGGCCGCTGTTTGCCTTTCCCAATGGACAGCGCGGCGCCTTTGACGAGGCCACCGTGGACGTGCTGCGCGCCGAGGGGTTCACGCTGGCTTTTACCTCCGTGGAAGCCCGCGCCCATTTGCAGCGTGACGCGCGGTTGAGCCTGCCGCGGCTGAGCGCCAAGCCTTATCCTGGTCTCGGGGCGCTGCATCTGCGCTTGACGCCGTTCTATGATTGGCTTAAACGCCGAAAGAAAGCCCGATGAACTCTGCTGCGCCGGATGCGATCGCGTTTGTGTTGGGGTTATATGACACGGGACTGGCAGCGGTGCGCAGTTTGGGCCGCCGCGGAGTCCGGGTCATCGGCCTGGATTCAGACCCCCGCATGCCAGGTTTTAAGTCACGCTATGCGGAGACGCATTTGTGCCCGGATCCGGCCCGCGAGCCGGAGGCGGCCCTGCGCTTCCTTCTGGGGCTGGGCGAGCGGTTGACCACGCCCGGTCTCCTGTTCCCGTCCTCGGACGCGTTTGTGTTGTTTATTGCGCGCTGGCGGACGGAGTTACAGACGCGGTTTCGCTTTGCGCTGCCGGCCGACGACGTGCTGGACGCGATGGTCAACAAGCGTCGGCAGTACGAGTTAGCCGAGCGCGTCCACCTGCCGTATGCGCCGACGTTTTACCCCGAGACGCCGGCTGACGTGCAGGCGATCAAAGATCAACTCATCTACCCGGCCATCGTCAAGCCGTATTTTGGCCATCTCTGGCGCGCGCATTTTGGCCCGTCCAACAAGGGGTTCAAGGTGTCTAACGCGGCGGAATTGGTGGCGTGCTTTGAGCAGGTCTTCCCGGCGGGGCAGCCGGCGCTGGTGCAGTCAGTTATTCTCGGCCCCAACACCAACCACTTCAAAGTCTGCGCCTACATGAGCCAAAGCGGCGAGCCGCTGGCCTTATTTACCTTGCGAAAAATCCGGCAGTATCCGGCGGAGTTCGGGGTCGGCACCCTGGTGGAAAGCTTGGCGTATCCTGAACTGGCGGAGTTGGGCCGGCGCTTCTTTCAGGAGATTGGCTATCGCGGTATCGGTT
This sequence comes from Anaerolineales bacterium, assembly GCA_017999235.1. The sequence goes on from JAGOBN010000007.1 coordinate 12,277, forward strand.
CCATTGAGTTCAAGCGGGATGAGCGCGACGGCCAGCTCAAGCTGATTGAACTCAACCCGCGACTGTGGCACCAGAACTCGCAGGCGGATGATTGCGGCCAGAATTTCCCCTGGATCCAATACCTGGATTTAACCGGACGTCCGCCGGCCCCACAATTGGCCTTTACACCAGGCGTCAAATGGTGGAATGCCCGGCATGATTTCCAGTCCTTCCTCGAGTATTCCCGGCGCGGGGAGCTCTCCTTGGCCGGCTGGGTCAGCTCCTGGCTGGGCGCCCGCTCGTTTGCCACGTTTGCGCTGGATGACCTGGGCCCGTTTTGGCGGGCTTACGACTATGGGGCCGGCATCCTCAAGCTGCCCAAATTCTTCCGCCGCCGGGCGGCGCGCTGATCGTCATGGCGCGGGCTCGATGAGCGTTTCATGGGTGACCGGGTTCACCATCACCCGTCCGTGCTGAAATTCGCGGCGCCACTCATCACCTTGCTGAAGACGGAGACCTAGCGGCGCTCCCAATTCGAGCTGGTAATTGTCGTACAGCCAGGCCTCGGCATAACCAGAGTCGCCCAGCGAATAACGGAACGCGGCCCGGCCGCCGCTGATTAATAGATACGACGCGAACGCAAACGTTTGGCGGGGGAGGTCGCCCGGATCGCCTTGGGCTACCAGAATAATGTATTTGCCCGACGCCTGAGTCTGCTCCATTTGCGTCATCTGCGCCTCCCACTGCGCCAGGGTCAGATAGTCGCCCGATTCCCAGCCAACGGCAAAGCGTTCCTCCATCGCCCCATCCAAATAACGCAGGTAACGGGGCCAAGCAGATGTGTCATAATGGGCGGCGATATTCGCGAGCAGCGGCCGGCCAGTGGGCTGAAAGTAATCTAAGTAGACATAACTCAAAAAATCTTCTACCGCCGCTTGGTATAGCGCGTCGTTGGGATAACCGGCGGCCGACACCCCCCCCAGCCGCCGGGATAAGTTCGAGCGCACATTGTCCATGAACACCCCCTGCCAGCCCAGAGTTTCCTGTCCTTCCCGGGCGCGTTGTAGCCAAAACTCGCGCCAGCCTGGCTGGGCGGGATCCATCATGACGCGGTCGCCATTTAACCGGATGGGTTGACCGTTGATGTCCCGCAAAAACCAGTCGGGATGCTCCCGCTCAATCCAACAGAAATCACCAGCCTTGTAAGCCGCCTGGTTGCGGCGCGGCTGGCGATCACAGCCGCCCGGGTCCTGGATCGACTCAAAGTTGAGATACTGCATGATTGGCGCGCGGACGCCCAACTGCCAAAGCTGGTCTCGCTGGGTTTCATCCGCCTGGGTGAGGATGAATACGGAGAAATGCCGCGCCAACAGGGCCAAGTCGTCATCCAAGGGTGGTTTGTAGAACCAAGCCAATTGGACAAGGGGGCCAGCCATCGCCGGAGCCGGGGTCGAGGTTGGGTCCGGGGCCGCAATCGCCGGCGGGGTCGTTGCGGTAGGACCCGCCAACGGCCGAACCACTACGGGAGCCACATCGGTTGCCACAGGGGCCTGCGCCGTGCAGGCAAGCAGACTAATCAGGCAGGTAAGATGTACGATCGGCTTAATCACATAATACTCCAGTGCCAGGGTGGCGAGCTTTGAGTATACTTCAGCCAATCGGCCGAATTTATCCGATGATATCGGGTGGATACAATCGGCGGGTCGGGCCAAGGTGGCACCGATTGAGGTGTTGTCGTTAGCAGTTATGTGGGAGAAATGTGTATGAACCCGTGGATACGCCGGAATTGGGCTGGTTTGGGCTGGGTGGGTATGGCGGTTTTTGGGCTGGGTTTGGCGCCAGCGGCCCCGGAGGCGCCGGCCGCCTCGCCACCCTCCATGCACAGCGGGTTTCCTCGTTATGAACCGGCCTCGACGCTAGATTGGGTGTCGCCGTCAGTGATCGACCTGACGGGGGATGGCACCCGTGAAATCCTGATTGCAGATGGCGATAGCTGCGTTTATGGTTGGAACGCCAGCGGCCAACTCTTGGCTGGCTTCCCGTACTCCACCCTCGGCCCGTGCAATAGCGGCCAGCCCCGGACGCGCAGTTCGCTAGCGATTGCCGACCTGGACCAAGATGGCGTGCTGGAGGTCGTTCTGGGGACGCGCGGCGTCAGCAATACAGCCGGCCAGCGCGGCAAGGTATTCGTGCTCAATGCGCTGACGGGGGCCGCTAAATGGATCAAGGAGACGGAGTGGAGCGGGGCCGGTGTCGACATTAGCGAGGTGACCAGTGTGGCGCTGGCGAATGTGGCCGGGAACAGCCGGTTGGAGGTGCTGGCCGGCACCAGCAATAACAACGCCGCCGTCTCGCCAAACCTCTACGCCTGGGACGCGGCCGGCAACCCGGTCTCGGCCGCTTATCCCTTGGCCTTTCGGACCGCTGGCATCTACGGCCAAATAGGGGCGGCGGACCTCACTGGCGATGGCTGGGCCGAGTTAGTCACCGGGCGGGACGTGGTTCATATGTTCGCTTATAACGGCGACGGCTCGCCTTTGCCGAATTGGCCGATCAGCACGTATTTCGACCCGGCGCGGGCCACTTGGGGGCAGGATCTCTATTTGGAATTCACCCAGAACACCCCCGCTATGGGTGATCTCAACGGCGACAGCCTGCGGGAGGTGGTCATTGTAGGGGAACTCAATGATCCGGCGCGGCCGAGCGGTCAAAAAGTGATTGGCAGCGCGGTCTTGGTCTTAAAACCCAACGGTGAGCGCCTGAACTGCTGGCAGGCGCCGCCCATCGGCGGTCCGCCGTTGTTTGGGGATTTTCTGCCGACAATGGGGCCGGCGCTGGCCGATCTGAATGGTGACGGCCGGCTTGATATCGTCACGACGATGTCGGATGGTTATGTGCGCGCCTATGGGGCCAACGGCCAACGGCTCTGGCAATACAACTTCGCCCAGGGCCAGCCGCTGTTCGCCAGCGAACCCGTGATCGGTGATATCTCCGGCGATGGGCGGGTGGACATCGTCTTCGGCACGTACGCTCCGGACAAAAGTCCGGCGGCGCGCGCGGCGGTGCGGCTCATTGCGCTGGACGCCCAAGGCCAAATGCTTTCCGGATTTCCGGTGCCGTTGCAGCCGGAAGCCAACGTCACGGCCGTGGGAATCCGCGCGGCGCCCACCTTGGCGGATGTGGATAACGATGGCCTGGTGGAAATCGTGGCGACGGACTGGAGCGGTGCCGTGTACCTGTGGGATACCACCGCTTCTTACGTCTCCACTCATCTGCCTTGGCCCACCGGCCGGCAGAACAATCGACGCACTGGGGAAGCGCCCGCAGGGTCACCGCCTGTGACCTCCGCCATCAACCCGCCTGGCCCACAGCGCTTGTTCTTGCCGCTGATTAGTACGGTGGGCGGCTGTAATTAATTCCTGGCCGCAGCACACCGCACTAATCAATCGCCTAGCCCGGCAAGATGTAACCGCCGCCCCAGCCACTTACGCGGGAGTGCGGATACGGCTGCACGCTAAACGGCTGACCCCGATTCGTTGGCTGTCGTCTTGGCGGTCACGGCCGGGCGATTGCACATAACCAAATTTATTAGGCCTGGGCGGCTATTCGCCTCATGCCCTGTCCGCCTGAACTAGATGGGGGCGCGTTAACCTTGGTTAGCGTCAAGCGGGCATGCCTTTCCATCATCATCAGGCGGACGGGGTACGAGCAGGTGGCGGCGCGGATAGCTTGTGAGCGCCGCGACGGGCTCTGTGGGCCGAAAATCTTCGAATATGCGATTGCCCGTGCGCCGGACAAACCGGCAAGGAGTAGTGAATGCGAGTTTCACACAGCCAAGGTCTAGCGAACCAGGCTGGCCCCAAGTCATGCGTACGGCAGAGCAATCTGACGGGCGAAGCGTTGACCGGGGAAAGGACAGGTCGGGTATTGAGCCGCGAAATGCATAAACTTCGGAGCGCCGACGGAGTGGGCAATCTCGGAAGGCAACATTGTGCCCATCGCCAACGCGAGATGGGTACAGGCTCCGCGCGGTCAAAGGCCCCGCACATGTCCCGAAACGTCTTGCACGGGAACCGGGAGAGCCGGAGCTTGCCCGCGACCGTAGAGCCGGACGCGGGACACGACGGGAAGTCTAAGGACGTACGCCGCCGATGAATGAGCCCCGGCAGTCGGATGGTCGCGTAGTACCGGAGAACGGGCCGAACAAATCGGGCATAACCGAGGCGGAGGCACGGGAGGGAAGGCGACCAGCCAAGAGGAATGTGCTGCACGACCCCATGTCCCAGACGCAGAGCTGGACAGATGACATGCCGCTGGTCTTGGAGCGCATACGGCAAGCAGTGCGACGGAACAGGAAGGAGAAACTTACCGCGCTCTACCACCACGTTTATGCCGTGTTACACCTGCGCGCCGCCTACCATCAGTTGCAGCGGCAAGCGGCGGCCGGCGTGGACGGGGAGACGTGGCAGACGTATGGACAAGGGCTGGAGGCACGCCTGACCGCCTTGTCGGAACGGCTGCGGCGTGGGGAGTACCGGGCCCTCCCGGTTCGGCGGGTGTACATCCCCAAACCCGACGGGCGCCAGAGACCGCTGGGCATCCCGGCGCTGGAGGACAAGATCGTGCAGAGTGTCACGGCGCAGATATGCACGGTGATCTGGGAGGAAGAAATCCTGGGTTTCTCGTATGGATTCCGGCCAGGGCGCAATCCACACAATGCGTTGGATGCGCTGACCGTTGGGATCGAAGGGAAACGGGTGAGTTGGGTGCTGGACGGATGCTGACCTACGTGCGTTCTTCGACACGCTCTCGCACGAATGGTTGGTGAAGTTTATCGAGCACCGGATCGGGGACCGGCGCCTAATCGCTCTCATCCAGAAATGGTTGAGGGCAGGGTGCTGGACGGGGAGAGTTGGACGGCGAGTGAAGAAGGGACGCCTCAGGGTGGGTTAATCAGCCCAATCCTGGCGAATATCTACCTGCACTACGTGTTTGACTTATGGGTGCACGACTGGCGGAAGCGACATGCGCGCGGCGACGTGATCGTAGTGCGATACGTTGACGACTTCGTGCTGGGTTTCGCGCATCGGGCTGAGGCGGAGCAGTTTCAACGGGAGCTGAAGGAACGTTTGAGTAAGTTCAGCCTGGAATTGCACGCTGACAAAACGCGCCTGATCGAGTTTGGCCGCTTTGCGGCGGCCAACCGGGAACGGCGTGGCGAAAGCAAGCCAGAGACCTTCAACTTCCTGGGTTTTACGCATATCTGCGGGAAAACCAGGCAAGGGAAGTTTGCGGTTTGGCGGCAAACGATGCGCAAGCGCCTGCGGGCAAAGCTGAAGGCCATCAAAATGGAACTGATGCGCCGCCTGCACACCCGTCTCCCGGAACAAGGCAATGGTTGCGCGCGGTCCTCATAGGACACTACCAATACTATGGCGTGCCGCGCAACGGCCCAGCACTATGCGAATTCCGGTATCAAGTGATCTACCTCTGGAAACGGGCGCTGGAACGCCGCAGCCAGACGGCCTATATCACCTGGGAGCGGATATATCGCGTAGCAGAACGCTGGCTGCCCAATGCCAAGATCTGCCATCCTTATCCGTTACAACGCTTGCGCGTCACGACTTGAGGCAAGAGCCGGATGCGGTAATGCCGCACGTCCGGATCTGTGCGGGGGCGGCCCGTAAGGGCCGTCCCTACCGCGACTGATCACGGCCTTCCCAGACGCCTGTGATAAACTATGTGCCGCGTTAGGTCTAGACTTGGTCCTGGGGCTGCCTAGCGGACTCGGTAAAGTCTTCCGGATCGTCAAGTCGCCACTGTGTCCCCCCCTCCACTGCTTACACCCCTATACCAATTGCGCTTTTCCGGGATGCTGGGAGGTTGCGTTCTTTTAGGCATACTCATAGCCTTGCCGCGTTACGCTTACTCCTTAAACGTGGACGAGCCCTGGACGGCTAACCTCATGCTGACATCATGGGAGACTTTCTGGGCGACCTTCCGCTCCGATCCGACAACCCCTTTGTACTATGTAAGCCTGCGTATTTGGACTGGCGTTTGGGGCGTCACCGATAATTCTGTCCGCACCTTTTCGTTGGCGAGTTTTGCTGCCACCATCGCGGCGGTTGGCGTTGTGGTCCGCCATTTTCATCAGGCACGCGCCGGTCTGTTGGCAGCATTCCTGATGGCCGTAAGCATGGGCGCGATTATGGCGGCTACTGCCAGGCCCTACGCCTTGCTCGGGTTGATCGCGGCGCTCACGGCCGGATTGGGATGGTGGCTGGCTACAGCGGAGGAGGGGGACCGCCGCCCCCCTCGGAGGGAGGTGCTGGCCGCTCAGCTGACCATGGTAGGTCTGGGGGCCGCCGGCCTCTTAACCCACCCCATTTTTATTTTTTTACTGGCCGCGTTGACTGTAGCGAGCTTGCTCATCTCCTGGCGCGCTGCCTGGCGCTTAGCTTTCTGCGCGGCGCTGAGCCTGGTGATATTTTTGGCGATTTGGGGGCCGATGCTGATGGTTACTATGGGCTTACCCGCGCGCACGTGGATGGCTACCCCCCGGCCACGCGATCTGATCGAAAGCGTTATGACCGTGTGGGGTGGCAATACCGCTGTCGTTGTCGCCGGTTGTGTGGGGGCGGCCGTTTGGCGGCCAGACAGCCTAAAACGGTTCTGGCAGGAACCCTTGGGTCGAGCAGGCTTGGCGGCGTTTGGATTGACCTTCCTATTAGCGGTGACGGTCGGGCAGTTCTACCCGGTGTTTGAAAAGAGCCGGTTTCCCATCCTGGTCACACCTTTAGCGTGCTGGGGACTGGCCTGGTGGGCAGATCATTGGGAAGGGTCGTGGTTGCGGCCAATCTGGCTGGGGGCCTTGGCGGCCAGCACCGTCTTGATCATTTTTAGCCAACTCCAGGCGCCTGACCCTTGGCCAAATCGGACGAGTGTCCAGACGGTTCTAAATCAGATCACATGCGGAGACCAGGTGGTGGTGGGCGGCATGACGGTCGCGCCGGTCACGTATTATTGGCACCGGCTGGGGGCGCCGGCTTGCGTGACTGTCACGGTCTATCCGGCTGAGATGCGCATTCACCCGGGTTGGCTGGACAAACAGGGGATGTTGACCAATCAAGGAATGGCGCTGGCCGCGGAGGCACGCGAATTAGCTGAACGGCTGCGACAGACTGGCACAGACGCCGTGTGGGTGTTTTATGGTACGCCGGAGGTGACGAGCTTACTGACGCGCGAACTTCGCCAGTTGTATCCGATGTATGCCACCTATGCGTTAAGCGGCTCTTACTTCAATATGGTGTTGCGTTTTGGACCGCGTGTTCCCTAGCCCCCTTCTACCTCCCCGCCGTCCACAACACCGGCTGCAATTGATACGCCGAAGGGCGGACGCCGGCGCTAAAACATGCGTGCTATAGTGGGTGGCAATGGGTGCGGGAGACCACCATGCCATCTAACTTAGCCATCGAAACCGTGGGAGTGGGGCGGGTCTATCAGCTCCGGGGCGTTAAGCGCGGCGAGGCTCGCCAGCGCGTGGCGTTGACGGACGTGGCGCTGACGGTGCCGCGCGGCGAATTGTTTGGGCTGTTAGGCCCCAACGGCGCCGGCAAGACCACGCTCATCAAGATCCTCACCACCCTGCTGGCGCCGACCACCGGCCAGGCGCGCGTGGCCGGCTATGATGTCGCCCGCCAGCCGAATGAGGTCCGGCCGCGCATCAACATGGTCAGCGGCGGCGAATCGTCCGGCTACGGCCTGCTGACGGTGCGCGAGAACCTGTGGATGTTCAGCCAGTTTTACGGCCTGCCCACCCGCGCCGCCCACGCCCGCATTGACGAGCTCCTGGGGGTGGTGGGCCTGGCGGACCGCGCCAACACCAAGACCTCCGACCTCTCCACCGGCTTGCGGCAGAAAATGAACATCGTGCGCGGCTTTCTGACGGACCCGGAGGTGGTCTTCTTAGATGAACCCACCCTGGGCCTGGATGTGGGCGCCAGCCGCGATATCCGCCGCTTTGTGCGCCAGTGGCTGGCCGAGCGGCCAGACCGCACGGTGCTGCTCACCACGCACTATATGGCCGAAGCCGACGAACTCTGCGACCGGGTGGCGATCATCAACGCCGGCCGGGTGCTGGCCTGCGATACGCCGGCCGTGCTCAAGCGCGGCCTGCAGCGCGAGGTGATCTTCCGGCTGGAGGTCAGCCCGCTGGTGGATGGCGCCCTGGCGGCCGTGGCCGGCCTGCCCGGCGTGCGCCAGGCCGCGCATCAGGCCCTGCCGGATAAATCCACCCTGGACCTGATCCTGGACGCCGACGCCGCTTTGAGCGGCGTGATGAACGCGCTCACCGCCCGTCAGGCCAGCATCCTGAACCTACAAAAGCGTGAACCCACGCTGGAGGATGTGTTTGTGGATATGGTCGGCATGAGCATGACCGAAGCCGAAAAGCGCACCGAGGCGGGGGGCGCGCCATGACGCTCACCTCCTTTTCGGCCCCGCTTAAGCTGGACCGCGGCTGGCGGCTGTTCCTGCGCACCATCTGGGCGCGGGCATACCCGCGCATCATCGGCCAGCAGCGCGAGAAGGCCTGGATCTTCTTTGAGACCTTTCTTCCCTTCCTGGCCACGGTCGGCTACATCTACGTCTACCGGGCCATGCAGGCGCCGGAGGAGTACATCGGTTTTGTGGTGATGGGCGGGGCGATGACGGCCTTCTGGCTCAACGTGATGTGGCTGATGGCGTCGCAATTGTATTGGGAGAAGGAATCCGGCAACCTGGCCCTCTACATCATGGCCCCCAACTCGCTGATGGCGATTTTGCTGGGGATGGCGTTGGGCGGCCTGCTGGCCACCACCATGCGCGCGGTGGTCATCACGGTCCTGGGGGCCTGGCTCTTCGATATTCATTTTGTCGTCAGCAGCTACCTGCAGCTGCTGGCCGTCTTCGGCTTAACCATGGCGGCGCTGTACGGGCTGGGGATGCTGCTGGCGTCTTTGTTCCTGTTGTGGGGGCGCGAGGCCTGGCAGATCGCCACCGCGCTGCAGGAGCCCATCTACTTTGTGGCCGGCTTCTACTTTCCGGTGCGCAGCTTTGGCTTTGGGGTGGGGCTGGTGTCCTCCCTGCTGCCGCTGACCCTGGGGCTGGACGCCATGCGCCAGCTGGTTTTCGCCAGCGGCCCGCTGTTCGGGTTCCTGCCGGTGGCGGTGGAGATCCCGGTGCTGGCGGGGCTGGCCGTGGTCTTCATCGCCGCCGCCAAGTTCGGCCTGGATTATATGGAGCGGCTGGCCGTCCGCGAAGGCACACTCACCGATCGGAGGCGTTGATGTTGAGCCGGCTGCGCCGTTCCTTCCTGCCCGCCGCCTGGCTGGGCTGGCAGATCGAATCCAACTGGACCGACCCGTTTCTGTTCCTGACCTTCTCGATCATCAAGCCGGTGGCCAGCGTGCTGATCCTGGTCTTCATGTACCGGGCGGTCTCGCCGGCCGGCACCGAGGCGCCGATCTACGCCTATATCTATCTGGGCAACGCCTTTTACATCTATGTGGGTGCGGTGATGGCCGGCGCCTCCTATTCGATCCTGGATGACCGTGAGCGCTACCGGTCGCTCAAATACATCTACATCGCGCCGATCAGCCTGCCGCTCTACCTCTTCGGCCGGGCGGTGGCGCGCTTTGTCACCGGCACCATCGCCGTGGTCATTACCCTGGGCGCCGGCGTGCTCTTCTTTGGCCTGCCGCTGAACCCGGCTGGCGTGGATTGGCTGATGTTCTTCGCGGCGCTGGCGCTGGGGGTGGTCTGCCTGACCTTCATGGGAGTGAGCATCGGCGCGTGGACCATGACCATCCGCACCGAGCCCTGGTTCATCGGCGACGCGACGGCGGCGGCGCTGTATTTGTTCAGCGGCGCCATCTTCCCGCTCAGCCTGCTGCCGCCGGTCCTGCAGCCCATCGGCTATGCCCTGCCGCTGACCTACTGGCTGGAACTGCTGCGCCGGGCGGTGCTGGGTCCGGGCGCCGCCGCTTTCCCCACGCTGGCCGGCTTCTCCAACGCCGCGCTGTTCGGCCTGCTGGCCGGCATCACCGTGGTCTTTGGCGGGCTGGCGTTGGTGGCCTTCCGCTTTTTTGACCGGGTGGCCCGCGAGCAGGGCATGCTCGACGCGCAAAGCAACTTCTAAGAGGCCGCCGTGGAGCCAGCCCTGGAACAATGTCTGCCCCGCATTCGCGCCCTGCGCCCGGATTTAGATCTCAGCACGGCGCGTCTGAACCAAGACGGTCTGATCAACGATGTCGTCATCGTGGAGGACGCCTGGGTTTTTCGCTTTGCGCGGAGTGAGCGCGGCGTGCAGGCGCTGGCGGGCGAATTGCAGGTGCTGGCCGCGCTGGCCGGCCGCCTGCCGGTGGCCGTCCCCGTGCCCGTGCACGCCGAGCGGGATTTGGTGGTGTATCCCTATCTGCCGGGCCAGCCGCTCAGCCGCGCCCTCTGGCTGAGCTGGACGCCGGCGGCCCGCGCCCGGCTGGCGGCGGAGTTGGGCGCGGCCCTGCACGCCCTGCACACCACGCCCCTGCCGGCGGATCTGCCGCGCACGCGCGCGCCCGTCACGCGCGCGGTGTGGGAAGACCTGCGCGTCCGCGTCGAGGCCCGGATTGCGCCGCTGCTCCAGGCGCACCAACTGGTCTGGCTGCGCGGGCTGTGGGCGGAGTTGTTTGAGACGCCGGACGCCTTCGCGTTTTCCCCGGCCCTCATCCACGGCGATATTGACCTGTATCACTGGCTGTATGATCCGGCCACGGGCCGGCTGACCGGCCTGATTGATTTTGGCATGGCCGGCGCCGGCGATCCCGCCAACGACCTGGCGGTCCTGCTGCAGATCCTGGGCGAATCGGCCCTGGAAAGTTTCGCGCCGGCGTACCCGCTGGCGGAGCCGGTGCTGCGCCGCGCCCGCCGCTACGCGCAGACCATTGAACTGGAATGGGTGCTCAACGGCCTGGAGTCCGGCGAGACCTTCTGGTTCACGGCCCACCTCGGCAACGCCCGCGACCTGCGCGTCTGATTCAGCCTCCCGCCCCCGCCCGCTTGCTATAATCTCCACCGTCATCAGCCGGACGACCGCTGGCGTTGCGCCTTATTCTTCAAACCTTCCCCGTCGGTCTTGGGGGATTGGCCCTTTGGGATTTTTACCCCATGTCCATCTTCACCGCCTCCGTCCACGCCGGCCGTATCGCGCCCCAGAAGCCCGGCACCCCGTCCGCGCCCGCCATCGTCACCGCCTCCAGTTGGACCCAGGCGGAGGCGGCCGCCCTGGATGCCGCGCTGGGCGATGAAAACGCCGGCTACGTCTATGCCCGCTACGGCGGCCCCACCCAGGAGGCGCTGGAAGCGGCGGTGACGGCGCTGGAGCAGG